>JAEWNB010000110.1 GCA_023392945.1 Bacteroidota bacterium | reverse complement strand
TTCAATGTCTTCTCCTCGTAGTACTTTTAATACGATTTCTGTTTTGATTTTTGATGTGATTCTTTTCTTTTTCATACGCTGCAAAATTACGATTCTTTTACTCGCAATTTTTTCGGGTCGCTATAGTATTAAAAAAATAGTATGAAAATTAAAATTTTAAATAATCAGATTAAAATAATTCTTCTTTTTGTTTTTTTTGACTCTTTTAGAACAAGGGAATTAATTAAATCATCATTTATGGGATGGTGTCTTTCTTTTATCACTTTTTTATCTTCCCTTTATAATGAAATTTGGAAGAGATTTTATTTTTCTTTACATCTCCACTCTCCCGTTTTTCTTTAACACATTCCGTCCCTTCAAAAAAATCTTTATCAATAAAAATAAACAAAACACTATCCACGTCCCGAGTTTGTTTAATATGTTTTACAATTTGCTTATCCGATTTAGTGATAAAAGTTACTCTATCCGAAACGACCGTATATTGATATCCCTGTAGCCATGATTGGTCAAACGGAATGGTATCTTTATTAACCAATCTTCTATTTATGATATCTTTTAAATAAACCGTATCTTTTTCTGGCTGATGAATTTCATTAAAGAACGTCGATTTTCCCTGAACAGTATCTCCGAATCTACAACCGATACATTTACTTGGCACAATCAATTGGGTTTGATTATCAAAAAACAATCCTCTTGTATCAAAGGATGAGAGAAAATTCTCTTGGGCATTGTACAAAACAATATAATGAATTTTTCTGTTTTTCAATTGTTTATGAATGACAGATTCCGCTTGGGGATAAGAAGAATATATTTGCGGATTTTGAAATCCCAGCATCGATCTTACCATTAACCCACAGGAAGAGAGCTCTATCCCGAGGAAAACGATGATAATGATTTTTTGTGTTTGTTTTTTTAATAATAATTTATTTTTCATGAAAGTTTATTGATTTTAGAGTCATAAATAAAATCTGTGTGGAGTATGTTTCTCCCCACACAGATTACTGTTAAACTAATCTATCTGAATCTTTAATTGTGTTTTCCCATAACATGGAAGAGTATCATCTTCGTATATTACACCCGCGTTATCATAATTCTTGTATTCATATACCTTTGGTAAAATAGTTATCCCTTTGCTGATTGAATATTTACTTACCATGTCACTGGAAAGATTATCTTTGGAAATAAAGACAGGCTCATCTACTACGAATTCTTCTTCAGCTTGCTCTAAATCTTTTATAAAATATAAAGTGGCGGTTTTGTTATCTATATCATAATCCAAAAAACCGGAACTATTGTTTGTCAATCCACTCTGGGGAGTTAGAACACAGATCCCGAAACAGGCTATGCAGTTACAAATTTTTCCGTCTCTTGGTCTTTCATATATATTGCGATGAAAATTTCCCTCTACTATTACACTATTTCCTATCTCTAAAAACCAAATCACCTCTACTTTACCCTTATGAGAAGAATTTTTGCCATCTTGGGTGGCAATATCTTGAATTGGTTCTTCTTTATTACATGCAATAAAAATAGTGATACCTGTTAAGATCGCTGCTAATATTACTACTGATATTTTTATTTTATTTTTCATAAGTTTCTTTATTTGAGTTAGTTAAAAATAATTTTTAGTTTGCCATCTCGGCGAACTTTTTTGTATATTTGTCGCTGAGACTTTTTTGTGCAATCGTTCCAAACATTCCGATATATGCCTTAGGTGCTTGGCAGCAGAGTGGGGTAAATTTTTCTTTTCAAATGTTCAAAATACCTTTCTCTGCAGGGCACCTTTTTTATTGCCTTCCGTCAACAGGCGCACAAAATGACGGAGGCTAAGTCAGGCCAAGTTTGTTTTACAAAGCAAATAAATAGCAGAAGAGTTATTAAAAGTGCCTTTACTGTTTTGCTTGAATATTACTTTGAACATAATTCATCGTATTTTTGGAAGAGACATTGTTTTAATTAACTTGATAAAATTCTACTGTTTTAATGCTGTAAAATTAAATAACTTACTTCAATTTAGAACTTTAGAACGGTATTGTAATTTTGCTAAAATTATAAATTCTATTCTTTCTACACAAACCGACGTGCAAATGTATTAAAAAATATAATATGAAAGTAGAATTTTTCTTTAAAAATCATTTTTTTAATTATTTTGTTAATTTTCTTTAGAATTCATTGTTCTAACGACTGAGAGACAGCTAATTTTCCACAATTATAAGCAGCTGGATTTTCTGTGCAAAGATTTAATTTCTGCTTCGATTTTTTGAATCTTTACATGGTAAATAATCGTATTTTTGTCCGCTGAAATGAAAATTAAAAATGAATAAGATGAAGACAATCATGATTACCGGGGCATCCGGCGGGTTTGGCGAGGTTATTGCCAAAAATCTAAGTAAACAAAATCTCAAACTTATCATCACGGGTCGTAATGCTGCTAATCTTAAAGCCGTGGAAAAGGAAATTCTGAATAATTCAAAATCAGAAGTTTTACCCTTGGTTTTCGATGTTCGCGATTTCAATGCCTGCAAAGCCGCTATTGATTCTATTCCCGATAATTTTAAAGATATTGACGTGCTCATTAATAATGCCGGTCTTGCTCTTGAACTGAATACTATCGATAAAGGAGATATCAACGACTGGGAACAGATGATTGATACCAACGTGAAAGGGTTGCTTTATGTCACTAGATTGGTTTCCCCAAGAATGGTGGAACGTAAATCGGGGCATATTATCAATATCGGGTCTATATCAAGTTATGAAGTCTATAAAGGTGGAAATGTCTATTGTGCCACCAAACATGCCGTTCTGGCTTTGTCTCAGGCTATGCGAATGGATTTTCTGGCGCATAATATAAAAGTTACGCTCATCGCCCCGGGAGCTGCCGAAACTAACTTTTCGGTTGTTCGCTTTCACGGCGACAAGGAGCGTGCCGATAAGGTTTATGAAGGCTATGATCCGCTGACAGCTCAGGATATTGCCGATGTTGTCGATTTTGTCCTTTCTCGTCCTCCACATGTGTGCCTTAACGAAATTATCCTTACTTGTACCGCTCAGTATAATGGTTGTATTGAGAAAAGAAAGTAAGAGAATGAATAAGAATCTAACAATATAAGCAGTAATGAATAAGTATCTTTTTGATGGTTTTCACAAATATGTGGCAGGCACATCAGATGATCCGATGAATATCGAAATTGAAAAAGCGGTCGGAATGCACCTCTATTCTCCGGATGGGAAAAGTTATCTTGACCTGATTGCCGGCATATCGGTTTGCAATATGGGACACTCGCATCCGGTCATTGTTGATGCTGTCAAAAAACAGGTTGAAAAGTATATGCATGTGATGGCTTACGGAGAAATTATCCAGGAGTCACAGGTTGAACTGGCCCGTTTGCTTTGTCAACAGCTACCCCCAACGCTATCTTCTGTGTTCTTTGTTAACTCCGGCTCCGAAGCGGTTGAGGGAGCTCTTAAATTGGCTAAAAGAGCTACCGGACGTCACGAAATTGCCTATTGCGATAAAGCTTATCATGGATGTACTCATGGGGCTATGAGTGTGATGGGATGTGAATCTTTCAAAGCAGCCTTTCAACCGCTCCTCCCTGAAACTAAAGCCATTAGATTTGGTGTTATGGAAGATCTGGAACTGATAACCGATAAAACTGCCTGTTTTATTGTGGAAGCTGTGCAGGGTGAAGCAGGAGTGAGAATTGCTTCCAAAGAGTACTGGAAGGCAGTAAGAAAACGTTGTGATGAGACCGGTGCTTTGCTGGTCCTTGACGAAATACAGACCGGATTGGGGAGAACAGGGAAGTTGTTCTGTTTTGAACACTATGATATTGTCCCTGATATTCTTCTACTTGCCAAAGCTTTAGGCGGAGGTCTGCCATTAGGAGCTTTCATCTCCTCAAAAGAAATAATGCATCTGCTGACACATGATCCGGCGTTGGGACATATTACTACTTTCGGGGGGCACCCGGTTAGTTGTGCGGCTGCTTTGGCTCACCTTAAACTGATTGTGGAAGGGCGTCTTTGGGAAAATGCCGATAAAAAAGGATCTGAACTGGAGAAAATAATGCGTAAACTTCCCGGCGTTGTTGAGGTGAGACGTATTGGTCTGCTGATGGCTGTGCAATTTCTAGATTCTGTCACGAGCTTAAAAACTTATAAAAAATGGCTCTCAAATGGAATTTTTACAGATTGGTTTCTCTTTTGCGACAGTGCCCTGCGCGTGGCTCCTCCATTGATTATCAGCGAGGAAGATTTGGATGAATTGCGCAATCTGTTACTTAAGGCAAACTAATTTTCATTGATAAAAATCTATTTTTATATGCTCTTAAATAGTCGATCCTTAAAAATTCAATTTTTGGGAATTTAATTTTATCTGCAAAAAGAATAAAAATCGTAAGAAAATATGAAAAAAAATTTTTTCATATTTTCTTTTAGAATTTCCATCATCTTTTTCAAATTCCATGCAGTTGCACTTAATAAGGCATTGATTTGAATGCCTTTTTCTCCACTCAAATAATTTTGTGCCATTCTATAATCTGTTTTTAGATGCCCTATCACGGGCTCTATGGCTGCTCGTCTTCTTAATTTTTTGCGTTTCTGTTGTTTACAATAATCGCTATCTCTTTTTAATGGTTTATTTGCCGTCAAAATTTTTACCCCTCTTATTTCATTTTGCCCTTTCCCTCCCCGGTCATAGACTAATTCTTCCGGTAATGGAAATTGATGATTTTCCATCTGTTCTAACAAGGGTTCTATTGTATTCCCGTCATAAGGATTGCCTAAAAATGCTTTTACTGCTGTTATAATGATTTTGCTTTTACGGGTTCCCGTTGTTGTGATCCCCACTTTATTCCCAAATTCGTATGGCTTATGCGCTTTCCCTTTGGCTATACATTTGGTAAAGGGTTTATGAAGACTGTAAATCTTATCTTTATCTTTTGGCTTTTGGTTAATCACTTTTTTGTACAACTCGATTTCTTTTCCATACGTTGCTTTTTGTCGTTCACTCATTTTTCTTTCTAATTCCCGTATCTGTCTCCCTGCTATGGTTTGTAATTTCTTCTTCGCTTTTTTTGCTCTCTTCATCCTTTTGGGATGTTTTCCATTGTAACTTTCTCTTAATAAATCCTTTCCCGTTCTGGCATATGTCTGTCTTTGCGATATGTGTTCCTGTTCTGCAATCTTGTTACATTTATCGATTATTTTTTTGTACAATTTTGCATCGGTGGGAAATGTCGTATTGTTTTCTTGTACCGTTGTATCCGATAAAACCATCTTTGACTTTTTGACTGCTACTTCATGCAGTTTGACACTATAGGCAAATATTTTTTCGATTCCTTCCTCTCCCAATCTTTTCCGAAAATGAACAAAGTCGCTCGGATCAAAAGGAAAGCTATGCTGAAAATAGGACTCCCCGCAGAAATATTGCATGTAAGGATTGCTTACCCACATTTCCGGCATTTTTTCATCTCCCACGTTATAAAGTTGTTTCAAGAGCAAACATCCCAACATGGTTCTCAACGGTACACTGGGCATCCCTACTTTTGAATACAGAGGAGCAAATTCTTTCTCAAAATAGCTCCAATCTATTTTCTCCGCCAACAGAACCAACTCATGATTCATGTCTATAAAATCAATCAGCATGGGATTAAAAATATCTCGTTGCTTATTATCTGATAATTTTCCTAACATTTTTTGCAAGTTTTTCTACTGCAAAGATACTCTTTTTTGCAATATCTTCTTCCTTTTTTTTGATTTATTTTGTTGATATTCAGTTTTTTATACTACTTTTAAGGATCGACTA
>JAEWNB010000040.1 GCA_023392945.1 Bacteroidota bacterium | reverse complement strand
AAACCAATAACCATGCAAGAAAAACCCCCCATCTTCAAAAAACCTTCAAAAAAACACCAACCGAAAGGACTTACAATTCTTTATGAGGATCATGATATTATTGTAGTTGATAAAATATCAGGACTTTTGACAATGGGCACCGAAAGGGAAAAAGAAAACACTGCTTATTTTCTTTTGAATGAGTACGTTAAAAAGGGAAATGCGCGATCAAAAAACAGGGTGTTTATAGTCCATCGTTTAGACAGAGACGCTTCAGGTATTTTGATTTTTGCCAAAAATGATTATACAAAGCGTTTTTTACAAGACAACTGGCAGGATTTCCAAAAGAAATATGTTACAGTAGTACATGGTAGATTGCAGGATAAAGAAGGTGAAATATCATCATATTTATTTGAAAACAAAGCATATAGAGTTTTCTCTGTCAGCGATCCCGCCAAAGGCAACTATTCTGTTACCGGATATCATGTAATGAAAGAATCGGATCAATACAGCTTGTTGGAAATCAATCTTTTAACAGGGAGAAAGCACCAGATTAGGGTTCATTTGGCTGAAATGGGTCATCCTATTGTTGGTGACAAGCTATACGGAATATCAGAAAAGGGAATTAAAAGACTAGCACTGCATTCTTATTCTCTTACCATTATTCATCCTGAAACAAACAAAAAAATGTGTTTTAAAACAGATATTCCTTTGTATTTCAAAACATTACTAAGAAGCTAATGTGGAGCATTAATTCTACTTGACGTTTTGCAGGGAGTCTGTCTGCAAGAAATAAAAATACGGTTTATAAGTATCAATTTACCTTTCTGATCTTTTCAAATCTATTAATAGAAAGCTTTCTAAAGTGCTAATTAGTAAAAAATTGCAAGCGACAATAATTCTCATTTTGAACTAAAAAAAGAATTTTTTTAGTTCAAAATGTTCTTCTTTTAAAAAAATAATGTACTTTTGCAGGGAGAATTCATCTAATTTATTTCAAACAAAAACACACAATCAATTAAATATATTAAAAATGAAAAAGTTATTTATGTTTTTTGCGCTTTTTGCCTTAGCAATAGGGGTAAAAGGGCAGTCAATTTGTAATCCGCCGACCAATGTGACAGCGACCACTACGGCGTATAACAAAATTCATGTTTCGTGGGGTGTTCCCAACGGAACAACTCAACCCATGCGATTGGATTTGTATAACAATGCTGACATGGTAACGAATCCCGGGGCGGGGCATAATGGTTATGATGTCAGCGCTCTGTATGGCGGGCAAAACACTTGGGGATGGAATGTAAATAGGGATTCTAAGTTTTGGATTGCCGATGATTTCACAATCAATACCCAATCCAACATCACGGAAATGGAATTTTATTGTTATCAAACAGGTTCCACCACAACTTCCAGCATTACCGCTATTTACTTATGTATTTATGATAGCCAGCCTCTTGATTCCACCGCCGTTCCGATTTGGGGAAGTGAAGATACAAACTTATTGACCTACACAGGTTGGACAGGCGTTTATAGAACTACTGCAACCGCCTTAACAGACTCTACCAGACCTATCATGAAAATGAAAGCACAGATTAATACCGTTCTGCCTGCAGGTACCTATTGGGTGAAAGTAGCAGTAAGCGGCTCTATAGCTTCAGGTCCGTGGTTAAATCCGAGAGCGATTACTTCAGAATTAAGCACCGGAAATGCTATGCAATATGTTCCGTCAACCGGCTTATGGCAAGCATTGGTAGATGGTGTTAGTTTAGAACAAATGGGGGTTCCTTTTATTGTGAGGGGTTCTTTTGTTAATGAAGACTTGTTGGGGTTTAATGTTTACAGAGATGGAATTCAAATTAATAGCGACACAATACAGTCATTGTATTATAATGATGAGAATTTAGATGAAAACAGAGAATATTGTTATTCGGTACAAGCCGTATATGACAGTTGTCTTTCAGTGCACTCAAGCTCTGCTTGTGCCACAACACTTTTTAATCCGTGTGTAATTTCAAGCTTCCCTTGGACGGACAATCTTGACCAATATCCCGGCTATACAGCAGGAAATGTAGATTTACCTTCCTGTTATTTTCGCTTCAATGATGCAACAGGAACCACAGCATCTTACTTTGGTCTTCCATATGTGTATAATAGTTCTACCTATTCTCATAGCGGAAATAATTCTTTTAGATTTTATACCACTACTACTGCAACCTATCCAATGAATCAGTATCTTGTGTTACCTCTTATAGATTCTATAAATTATACTATCAATCAATTACAATTACGATTATGGGCAAGGTTGTATAGCACCTATAATGGAAGATTGGTTGCTGGAGTGATGAATTCTCCCACAGATACCGCATCCTTTTTTCCAATTGATACTATTATTCCGGCATCTACCAATTATGAAGAGTTTGAAGTATTTTTTAACCAATATTCAGGAACAGGAAAATATATTGCTTTAAAATTTTCAAAATATACTTCTGCTGCTCTTTACATGCATGTGGATGATTTAACTCTTGATTTTATACCTACTTGTATCAGACCCTCTTCGATTAACTTTAGCAATGTTGATGCTCATTCGACAACCTTTAATTGGCAGCCGACAGGTACAGAAACACAATGGACATTTGAATATAAAAGCTCTGTTGACACCGCTTGGACTTCAATTGAAAATATATCAACACCATTTTATACCCTTACCGGTCTTGATGATGCCACAAGCTATACTTTTGAGGTAAAAGTGAAAGCAATATGCGGTTCCGGGGATGAAAGTGATTGGCGTGAGAGAACTTTTTCTTTTTTCACAGAATGTGAGTCTATTGCAGAACTTCCTTGGAGTGATAATTTTGATTCTTATGCTACCGGAACTACGGCAGCTTTCCCGATTTGTTATACCCGTATTAATGATGCTTCGGGAACATCAAATTATTATCCTTACGTTTATAACTCGACAACATACTCTCGCAGTGGAAATAATTCTTTATACTTTTATGGTTCCACAAGTTCAACATACGCTAATAATCAGTATGCAGTTTTACCAGCAATAGATATAAATACACACCCGATAAACACACTTCAACTTACTTTTTATGCCAGAAGATCTTCTACAACCACTTATGTTAGTGAGCTTATTGTTGGTGTGATGAGCAATCCCACAGATACCAGCACCTTTGTGCCGGTAGACACGGTTGTACCTACAACCACTACACATGAACAATTTCTTGTAAATTTCTCAACCTATCAAGGATCAGGAAATCATATTGCCTTGAAAGTTCAAAAAAAGACGGCATCTAATTATGTATATTTGGATGATGTTGCCATAGAAGCAATTCAGACTTGTGTAAGGCCAACGAATATAGCTACCCAAAATATAACACAAACAGATGCAACTATTATTTGGGATCCGGTTTTGGGTGGGTCAACATATAATATAAGATATAAACCGGCCACAGACTCTGCTTGGGTAGAAGTCAACAATATTACTGACACTTTTTATACGATTAATTCATTAATTCCCGGAGATCTCTATGATTATCAGGTTTCAGCTACGTGTGTGGACGGAAACTCAAGTTATTGGAGTGTTGATATGTCTTTTATGACACTTTGCAATGCCATAACAAATGCTGATTTACCTTACACTGAAAATTTTGACACTTATGGAACGGCAAGTGGTGCGTTTCCGAATTGTTGGAGCAGACCTATGACTTATATTTCGGGAACTGTCGTTGCTCCGTACATTGTTAATTCTCCTGTCGTTTCTCCTGCTCCGGTAAGCATGCCTACTTCATTAAGATTTCAGTCAACTGTTGCTTGGGCTGCTACTCCACAAATTGACGTTGACATTCATACTGTAATGGCCTCATTTTGGCTTCAAAAAGAGGGGGCAACCTCGGGTTCGATGCAGATAGGAGTGATGAGCAATATTTCTGATACCAGTACTTTTGAAGTTGTAGAAACCATCAATCTTCAAGAAGAAGATACTTGGAAATTTATTGAAATATTTTTTGATTCTACCCAACTTGCCGGAACTGGCAATCACATTGCCTTGAGACAAATTACAACAGCAACTAATTGGTTTTACTGGGTGGATGATTTTACCGTTGATTTAATTCCTTCTTGTTTAAGACCTACTAACCTGACAATAGATACAGCTAATACAAACTCTACAACGCTTGCTTTTTCATGGACCCCGGGTGGAAATGAAACCGGTTGGACGGTTGAATACAGAGAATATAATAGTGAAGGAGCATGGCAAGTGATTGCCGGTCTTTCGACTACTTCATGCATTATTCCCAATTTAAATCCTGTAACTAATTATTATGTTCGTATTAAGGCAGATTGTGGGGGAGGAGACGAAAGCGATTATTCTGTAGTTAGTTTATTTAAAACTGAATGTGGGGAGATTACTCAATTGCCATGGAGGGAAGATTTTGAATTATATTCCACCGGATCATCAGCCCCATTTCCTCAATGTTATACTCGTATTAATGATGCAACAAACACTTATAATTACTATCCTTACATCTATAACTCAAGTGCAAACTCTTATAGTGGTTTAAAACACTTATATTTTTATGCAACAACATCAAGCGGTTATGCAGAAAATCAATATGCTATTTTGCCGGCTATTAATACTGCAATTCTCCCGCTTAACACCCTTCAGCTATCATTTTTTGCTAAAAAATCTTCCACTACTTCTTATTTGAGTAAGTGCATTGTAGGGGTTATGGATAATCCTGCCGACACTACAACTTTTGTTCCCATTGATACTATTGAGCCTTATTCAGCTAGTTATGATGAATATTTTGTTACCTTTTCAAATTATCAAGGTACCGGGAAATATATTGCTTTAAAAGCTCAAAAATTAACTGCAACCAATTATGTTTATATTGACGATATCACTATCAATACCATTCAAACTTGTTTCAGACCCACTAATCTTTCAATTGCCAACATTTCACAAAATAGTGTAGATATTTCCTGGGTTCAGGGCGGTGGCGAAACCGAATGGACACTCGCCTACAGGGAAGAAAATGATACTTCCTGGACAATTGTCCCACAAATTTATGACACCACTTTTTCTGTCACCGGACTAAATCCCGCTACAACATACTTATTTAAAGTTAAATCAATATGCGGAACTGAAGAAACCGATTACACAAACACAATTCAGGCTAGAACACTATGTTTGCCGTTGAGTATAATTCCTTATTTTGAAAACTTTGATACCTATGGCATCGGGACCGGCACTTATCCGGATTGTTGGTTAAGATACTACAGCGGAACAACGACCACCTATCCATATATAAATGCATCCAACTTTTATTCTTCTCCGGGGGCTCTCTATTTATATGGGACCACCTCTTATTACTCAATGGCTATTATGCCCGAAATAGATGCATCTATTCCGATGGATAATTTAAAATTATCTTTTAAAGCTAAAAAAACAAGTGCAGCCTATAATATTTCAGTAGGAGTTATGAGCAATCCGACAGATCCATCCACTTTTACTGTTATAGAAACCTTTTCTCCATCCTCAACGGCAACCTTTGAAGATTTTTCGCTATATTTATTCGGATATAGTAATATGGGGCAGTTTATTGCTTTTAAATGTGGAGACCTTTCTGCAACCAGTGCTATGTATATAGATAATGTTCAATTAAATAATGCCGAAGATTGTGTTGCTCCTCAACGAGTGAGAGCTACTAACATTTTATCTAACAGTGTTGATTTGGTTTGGCACTCAGCTTCAAATGAATCTTTATGGGAATATTGTTATGTCCCAACCGGACAATCCATTCAGAATGGGACTATTTATTCAGTAGATGTCAATAATTTTACCTTAACAGGATTGACTGCCAATACTACTTATGATATTTATGTAAGAACGCTTTGTGGAACCGGTTCTACCTCTACTTGGTCAACAGTTTGTAATTTTACAACCGGATGTGAGCCAATTGCAACAATTCCTTATACTGAATCTTTTGATACCTATGGAATCGGTACAAATATTTTCCCTGCTTGCTGGACTAAAACAGGAACAGGATCAAA
>JAEWNB010000160.1 GCA_023392945.1 Bacteroidota bacterium | reverse complement strand
TTTATTGAAAATATTGTCGTGGTGGGCGAAAACCAGAAGTTTGCCGGTGCTCTTATTTCACCTGACTTCGGCTTCCTTAAAGGTTGGTGTGAAAGACATGAAGTTGAATATACCAACCCGGAAGATATAATCAATGATCCTGTAGTTATGAAAAGGTTTGCTAAGGAAATTGAGAAATATAATGCCTTTTTCGGAGATTATGAACAAATTAAAACCTATGTGCTGATTCCTGATGAATGGTCGCAACTAACGGATATTTTAACTCCTACTTTGAAAGTTAAAAGGAATCTGGTTCATGAGAAGTATAAAGTTGAAATTGAAAAGCTTTTTGCTTAGGATAAATGATTTTTCTTTGATTTAATAGTGCTTTTCCTATTTTGTCAGATTACTATTAACCCTTTTTAGCAGAGTTCTTTATTTGAAAAAACTATCAAGAATCTCTTTGGAAAGTATGTGGATGATTTTCTTCCCGGTAGGAGTTGTGTTGGTAATCTGACAATCAAAAAGCTGTCTTAATAATTCCCTGACTTCAATTGCGCTGGTTATAGGTTTGAAAAATGAACGCTTTTGGCGTGATAAAGATAATGCGATATTTTTTTCCTTTTCAGTGCGATATTGAAGCTGATTGCTTTTGAATGATTCCAGAATATTTTCAATGATTTGTGCTATGGAACCTTCATCGTCGTTGTTTGGCGTTCCATTGACGGCAAATTGAGTTCTTCCAATGGGCTCTATGTCATAACCCAATTTGTGGAAATCATCTTTTAATTCCTGAAGAATCTCTGCATTGGCAGCAGTAAGCGTTATGGTTTCGGGAAATAAATTCTGCTGTACTGCAATAGGTTGCTTAGTTAAAGCCTCTAAATAATATTCGTAAAGAATTCTCTCCCGAGCATTGATAATGTCAATGATGGCTACTGATTCGTTCAGCTTGATGACTAAATATTTGTTTGCTATGTTAAGATAAGGAATACTCTCTGTATTATCCATGTCAGATGTCTCTACGGCCAACTCATTATCTTGGTTCATCCCGCTGGGGATATCAACAGTCTCGGTCTTAATGCCTTTCATAAATTCTTCCCAACCTGATATCTTCCCTTTATCTTGCTGATAATTTCCTGAAAAGGAATTCTTATCGGGAGAAATGGTTTCAAAAGGATTATAATTCGGAGTCCTTGTGATTGGGGGAGGGGCAATCTCTCCGGAGGGTTGTGCAATGTTGCCGAAGTCTAATCCACGCTCATATTCAAAATCTAAACGTGGTGTGAGTGACATGGTTCCTAAAGATTTCTTAACTGTTGAATTTAAAAATCCAAAAATTAAACGCTCATCCTGTAACTTTACATCAATCTTGGTGGGACTGATGTTGATATCAATAGTAGTGGGGTCTAATTCCAAATGAATGAAATAAGCCGGCCTGTAACCCTCAGGAATAAGTTCGCTGTATGCCGTCTCAATGGCATAATTCAATAGATTGTGCCGAACAAAGCGATTGTTAATAAATAAATACTGTTCGCTTTTTTTCTTTTTGGCGTTTTCCGGCTTGGCAATAAAACCATTAATCCTGATATTGTCGCTGTTCTGCTCTATTGGATATAGTTTGTCTTTGAAATGTGATCCGAAGAGATTCACAATTCGTTGCTTGAAATTGGATGGTGTTAACCGGCAAACTAATTTTCCTTGGTGAAATAGCGAAAAGGAGATATTGTTGTGAATCAGCGCGACCCTGTTAAATTCCTCTTCGATGTGAGAAAATTCAATAGAGTCTGATTTTAGAAAATTTCTTCTCGCAGGTACATTGAAAAAAAGATTTTTTACTGAAATGGAGGTGCCATCAGGAGCAACTGTCAGCGAATGCTCCTTAACCTGTGAACCTTCGGTAATGACCAATGTTCCCATTTTTTCGTCGATTTGTTTGCTCTTTAACTCTACTTGCGAAATTGCAGCTATTGAGGCTAATGCTTCTCCTCTGAATCCTTTGGTGCTGATGTGAAAAAGATCATCGGCAGTTTTGATTTTTGATGTGGCATGCCTTTCAAAGCATAAGCGAGAATCATTAAAACTCATCCCTTTTCCGTTGTCTATTACCTGTATAAGAGTACGCCCCGAATCCTTAATGATGAGTTGAATATTGTCGGCTCCGGCATCAACGGCATTTTCTAACAATTCTTTAACTGCTGATGCAGGTCGTTGTATAACTTCCCCTGCAGCAATCTGATTTGCAACAGCATCTGAGAGTAAATGTATCAGGTCTTCCATAGAAAAATGCTATAACTTCATGAAAAATCTGTAAAAAAGTAATACTAATATCAAGACAATAAAGATCATCCAAATTAAAGATCTGGATTTAAACTTGTTCCGCGTACGATTCTCTCGTTTTCGCTCCCAACTTCGATGAAGCCTATCGGCAAATTCTTTAGTATTGTATTGACTTTCAGCACTTTGTTGATTGCTCTCCGTGCCACTGAATCGTGGCTTGTATTTGAATTTCCTTTTTTCACGCCTCGGTGGAAATAAAAAGCTCATAGTTTTTTTTTTGCAAAAATACAAAAATGTTAATAGAGCTGCTTTGATAATCGTTATATCTTTCTTCTATCTCCTTACCCCATTATCCTAAAATTGTTCTCTTATATTAAATTGTTTTTGGAAGAATTTTATTATAAAACAAATTAAATATTTGATTTCTAAATAGTTGTTTCCTCGTTGATTTTTTTCTTTTTTTTTCTTTCATTTATTATAAAGATATTAATTATTATCTTATTATTGCTGCGGATTTTTTGCAAAATAATTTTTAACTTTCTTCGAAAATAAAATTAGGTTGTGAATTTTTAATTTATCCTTTTTGAACTACTATAACTTAGTATCATTATTTAGCAAAAACCGGATTTTTATTAATACTCATTAGAAACAAATAATAATTATGAAAAAAACAATTATGATGCTCTCAATCGTATTTGCTATAATACCCTTGAGTTATTCACAATCAGGGTTTGTTGTGGCTGCCGATGAAAATGCCCTCAATTGCTCCTGGTCATTCGGGCAGTTGTTTAGTTCAAATTCAGTATCTGATGTCGGTTTCTTGAATGAAGGTCTTCAACAGGCTTTTCTTTATATCGGTGATGATTCAGTGCTGTTATATGTCGGGGATATTCCTTATGAATATCGCAGTGGTCATTTTATCACAAAAACGGGAGATACCACTTTTTACCTGTTGCCCACTTATGGCATAGACAGCCTGATGTCAGTGATGCTTTATGCCGTCACCTGTCCAAACGATTCGCAAATTACCGCCCCTTATAGCGTTTGTTCTATTCCGGTGGGTATAAATCGTCCGCTGGTTGAACCGGCTCCGGCAGCTGAAGTGCATGTTACCAACAATGCTCCTGCCGAATTTCCCTGTGATGAGACTACAACAGTGACATGGCAGTTGGCGGTTGCAGACAAGACTTTGGATTGCCAACAAAATATCAGGGTTTTGTTTCCACCTTGCGGAGAAAGCTTTACAGTGAATGATGCCAATGGCAATGTTTATAATACTTTGCGTCTGGGCTGTTTGTGCTGGACTAAAGAGAATCTTAAATCTACCATTTATGATGACGGACTTAATACTCCCATTCCAATAGCACTGATATACAATGCTGAGATGTATCCTGATACAGCTGCAAATCTGGCTCTCTTCGGGAGGCTGTATAGTTGGTATTCGGCAATGCATCTCCTCGAAGGGGATAATGCCGCAATTCCTGATGCTGATGAAGATGGATATATACAGGGTGTCTGCCCTGAGGGATGGAGAGTGCCGACATTAGAGGAATGTCAAGCGCTCTATGCCTTTCCTGCTCCCGATCTTAGAACCTTCGACTACTGGCTGACTGCCGGAAATAATAGCTCAAAATTTAGTGCTTTTCCGGGAGGAATTTACAATAGTGCTGCCAACAGTTGTTTCTATCTGAATGGAGATGCTTTTTTCTGGACATCATCGGCTACCCCAACTCTTGGAAAATATGTCCATCTGACTTGCAATTGTCCTGATCTGCTTTTTAATGATATTGGAAAAGAGGATGGAATGAGTATCAGATGTTTAAAGAATTAAAAAAGAATAATTATTAAAAATCAAAAATATTATAAATGAAAAAATTACTATTATCTATTGTATTTGTTGTAGTAACAGTTGGTATGTTATTTGCACAAACCCCGCAAATGACCTATCAGGCTGTAATCAGAGATGTCAACGGACAGTTGTTAAGCAACCGTAGTGTTGAGGCAACCGTTAAAGTCAAGGTTGGGGGAAGCGAGCTTTTCACCCAAACCTATAATGAGACCACCAATGTGCATGGCCTCTTGACAGTTACCTTTGGAGATGCAGGTTTTGCAACCATTGACTGGGCTAATGCTTCTATTAGTTGTGAAGTATATAATGGCACTGATGTTTATATTGCCGAAAACTTTCAACCGGTGACTGCCGTGCCACTGGCAATAAAGGCAATCACCGAAAGTGATCCTCAGTTTAATGCTTCTGTTGCCTCCGACATAACGACTGCCGATACTTTGTATTGGAACCACAAGCTGGATGCCGAAGTTGACGGCTCTGTAACCAATGAGTTACAAATATTGAGTATAAGCAAAGATACTATTTATCTGAGTAATGGAGGTTTTGTGAAATTGCCGGCAGTAATTGACACTACTAGTTTAGATGATGCATACAACAATGGTTCAGAGATCATTGCCGATGCCGGTCCGGTGACCATAAATGGTACTGATGGTTTTTTGGCTAACGGGACATTATGGTCAGGAACAATCCCTGCCAGCGGTACCGGCTCTCGAATGATGTGGTATCCGGGAAAAGCAGCCTTCAGAGCAGGTTATGTTAATGGTTCACAATGGGATGATGTTAATGTTGGTCACTATTCCACCGCTTTGGGCTATAATACAACGGCAAGCGGGGCTATTTCTACAGCCATGGGTCAAGATGCAAAAGCAATCGGCTCTTTTTCTATCTCAATGGGAATTGGAACAACTGCAAGCGGTCTTGTTTCAATAGCAATTGGGGATTATACATCTGCAAGTGGTAGTCATTCCACTGCCATGGGCCGAAATACAACTGCAAGCGCTGAAAATTCTACCGCCATGGGATCCAGAACAACGGCAAGTAATTTTGCTGCCACCGCCATGGGAGAATTGACAGTTGCAAATGGAGGTGCTTCCACTGCTATGGGCTATAATACATTAGCAAATGGTAATAGATCAACCGCTATGGGTGAATTTACAACCGCAGGTGGTAATTATTCCACTGCTTTGGGGTCATACACAATTGCAATCAGTGATTATTCCACGGCCATTGGATTGGGAACAAGAGCAAGTGGTTATGCTTCAACCGCTATGGGAAATGATACAAAGGCAGATGGTCATTACTCCACTGCCATGGGCTATAATACAACAGCAAGTGGTCAATATTCCACGGCCATGGGGTCTTCCACCACGGCAAGTAGTTATTATTCCACTGCCATGGGCTATAATACAACAGCAGACAATTTATTTTCAACCGCCATGGGGTATGGTACATCTGCAAGTGGTTCTGCATCTATTGCGATGGGCTATAATACATCGGCAAGAAATAATTATTCCACTGCTTTGGGTTATTGTACAAGGTCAAGTGGAAATGCTTCAACTTCAATGGGAAGCAATACTATAGCAAATGGATGGGGGGCAACTTCTTTGGGAGAATCAACTCAAGCCCAATCTTATGCCTCTGTAGTTTTAGGAAGATTCAATGTTGTCGACGGAGATTCACTCAATTGGGTTTCGACAGATCCCCTTTTTGTTATTGGAAACGGAGCTGATGCAAGCAATCGATCCAATGCGCTAATCGTATATAAAAACGGGAATATGAACGTTAACGGTATCTTAACTGCTACAGGGGGAAACTCTACTAATTGGAATACAGCTTATGGTTGGGGAAATCATGATGGTTTATATCGCCCAATTGCTTGGGTTCCTGCATGGTCAGATATAACTGCTAAACCAGATTTTGCAACTGTTGCCACTACTGGTAGTTATAATGACCTAACAGGTACGCCTACTCCAGCCGATGGCTCCGAAACTCAAGTAACCGCAGGTACAAATGTTTCCATTACAGGAAGCGGAACTATAGCAAGCCCTTATGTTGTTAATGCAACTCAAACACCGGGGACAACCCCCGGCGAAATGCAATATTGGAATGGCTCGGCATGGGTAACGGTAGCTGCAGGTATAAATGGACAAATATTAAAATTTAAAAACGGAGTGCCAACCTGGACAGATGGAAATATAAATGATTTGGAAATTGGAGATTCATATGGCGGAGGAATTATTGCCTATTTTTTGCAACCAGGTGATCCGGGTTATGATACTAATGTGAGACACGGCATCATAGCTGCACCAAGCGACCAAAGCACAGGAGTAGTATGGGGATGTTATGGCACAATGATTTCAGCTACTTCAGTACTAATACTCACAGGGGCAACCAATACAAGTGCTATTGTTGCAGGTTGCTCAGAAACAGGTGCTGCAAAAATTTGTGACGATCTTAGCTTAAACACTTATACCGACTGGTTTTTGCCAAGTTTATATGAGTTAGGATTAATGTTCACTAATTTACACACACAAGGTTTGGGCGATTTTGATGAAGGAACCTACTATTGGAGTTCCAGCGAGAACGGTTACTATAATGCATGGTCCTTCAAATTCACCAACGAAGAATACTGTCCATCTAAGAACAACTCATTCAGGGTTCGTGCTGTTCGTTCTTTTTAACTATTTATTTAGAGGAAGATTTTTATAAAAGGGGATGTCAATTCCCCTTTTATTTGAGTATACCTGAGCCTAACAAAAATCAAAAATATTATAAATGAAAAAATTACTATTATCTATTGTATTTGTTGTAGTAACAGTTGCGATGTTATTTGCACAAACCCCGCAAATGACCTATCAGGCGGTAATCAGAGATGCCAGCGGGCAGTTGTTAACCAATCGTAGTGTTTCGGCAACCGTTAAAGTCAAGGTTGGGGGAAGCGAGCTTTTCACCCAAACCTATAATGAGACCACCAATGTGCATGGCCTCTTGACAGTTACCTTTGGAGATGCAGGTTTTGCAACCATTGAC
>JAEWNB010000032.1 GCA_023392945.1 Bacteroidota bacterium | reverse complement strand
CATCAAAAGACAAACACCATACATTGAACTGTCTTATAACTAACTCATAGAAGTTGAACTACGTTTATAAAAACATTTAGTACTGTTATGAGTTCGGGAATGAAAAAACCAAGTAGAATTATAGACGTGAGTGTCCATCAAAAGATTTAGTTATTCCCAATTATGAAACGAAGAATTTGCCTTTTTTCTTCCAAAAAATAACATCATCCCACACGATTTTCAAACTTATTATATGAGTTTGTAGCTAAAATATTGATTTAATTATCTGAATAATAGTAATATGAAATAAAAATAGAAAAATTAAAAAACACTTGCATATGTCTTAGAATTCGCTAATGCAAATAGCCCTATTCATTGAATTATCGACATTATAAATGTATTTTTTATCACAAGAATCATGATAAATAATTCCAAATTATTAAAATTATCGAAAAGAAAACATGGCAATATTTAACTATATTTGCAAACTTTTATTGAAAATCTTTTCACACTTATGTAGCTGATTCATTAATATATAAATCTACAAAATTATTATTTTATAACTGTTAAATATATTTATTATGTACGACAAATCAAAAGAATTAAACTCAACAATTAAGCTTGTTAACGACAAACTCCATTTCATTGGAACTGTTGAAAATAATGAACCAATTTCGATTGATTATATCACTCCTCTTGGCGATGAACTTGGATATACTTCCCTCGAATTGTTTCTCCTTAGCTTTTCATCCTGTATAGGTAGTGCATTACTTACTTTCCTCCGAAGAATGCAAAAAACAATCACCCATTTTGAAATCCAAACCCAAGGTATTCGAAATGTGGAACATCCAACCGGCTTTAAGAGTATTTATCTGAATATATGCATAACTTCTCCAAATGTTTCAGAAGAAGATGTTCAAAAAGTTTTAGTTTCTGCAGAAGATAAATATTGTCCTGTCTGGTCCATGATTAAAGGAAATACAATCGTTGAAAGTGCTGTTACCATTACCAAATAACTCTTTAAAATCAATAACAGAATATTCTTTCCAAATTCCAAAATAAAACAAAAGTTTATTGAGAACAACTATGAATCAGAAAACTAAACATTATAAAAAAGAACAGGGTGATTATCGTAGGAAAAATGAGATCTATTCAAAAAAGTCGACAGGGAGTTTTATTTCTCCATTCAGCTTTACTATGGATCCAATGGAGAAGTTGATTTTGATTAATTTTGAAAAGGATTCGGATACATTTTATAATGTTTTTGAATTACAGCAAGCAATTGACAAAGAAGGAAAAAAGAAGTTTTTAGTCGTTGCCTACAGAAAAGATGGAGCTACAGATGTTTACCATCAAAGTAATTTTCCCTTTGCTTCTCAAAGTACTATTTTAAATGACGTTGAGTTCATTGAGCGAGATATGGCAACTACGAAGTTCGATCTTTTTTCAGACCATTTGAATCTATATTTTGACTTCACCGATAAATATGGTCGAGAGATAAGCGTAAGTCTCTTTGAAAACAAATTAGATAAAAAAAATCCCTTTTTCTTGCTTGCACCTATTGGAGTGGTTTCTAAACATCCTGACTCTTTTCCAATATATTCTCTATATGAAATGGCATTTGTAAAACAAAAAAATGCAGAATTAAAAATAGAAATTGACAAAGAGCAACATAAGCCTGATACTTTTCCTATTCCCATTGAGAATGCAAAAAACTTCTTTACTCGTTATTCGGCTGATGCTTTTAATGTTGATTTGAATAAAAAGTTTGAAGGAGAATTACTACCTTTAGTCCCCACTAATTATATAATTGAAGAAAAAGGTATTACTTACCAATTAATTGATAATGAAGGTCATTATGAAATTAAAAAAATGAGTGCAACACAAAAGAGGCATCAAATTAACATTGATTTTGTGCCTCCAATACCGGATATAATCTCTATTAAAGAAAAAATTGAAAATATAGGAAGTTTTACTATTTCAACAGATAAAAATAGAGGAATAATTAAGGGGGATTATTCTATTTTGAAACAAGATAAAGATATTGAGATGATTCTAAGACCTATTGGCGGCTGGCAGCCTAATGAAAAAAGATGGATTCTTAAATTTCTGTTTCTTGTAATAAAGATTTTCAAAGATTGGCCAAAAAGTTATATTTGGAAAGCATCCATAAAAAATGAAAATCCAGATAAAGTAATTATGAAATCATGTTGGGAAAGAATATAAATTCTATTAAAATTGAATAATTTTTCTTCATCAAATAAAATTTCTTTAGATAAAAATAAAATAAAAAAAAATACACAATTCACGATCCATGTAATACCAGCCAAAACGGAGGTCTTTATAATTCGCTCAGTTTTGTTATAAAAAATGCAGTTCCTGATCTTATAGAAATGAATCCTTTTGGAAATGAAAACTTCTGTTGTGGCGGCGGTTGTGAAATTTTGGCAATGAGCGAATATAATGAACGTAGAATCGATATCGATAAAATAAAAGCTGAGCAAATTAAAGCCACCGGAGCTAATGTTGTCATTACTCCATGTCACAACTGTATTGACCAACTTATCAAATTTAATCACAACTACAATTTAGGAGTTAAAATTTAGTCGGTTGCTAAAACTGTTGTAGATACATTATTTATTGATTATCAATATGTTGACTTTCAAAAAAAAAAAAAAAACGATAATTAATAAATTGAAAAAAAATTTTTTCTTACTTTAAACAATCTAATTAAAAAAAGTCTATATTTGCGTATTAATTTTATTATTCACAAAAAACAATTAATTATGAAAAAACTATTTACATTTTTAGCAGCTTTATTTGTTGTTTTTGCATTAAATGCACAAACAATTACAGATGATTTCGAAAGTTACGCAGATTTCACAATCAATCCAGCCGGAACATGGAGCTATAATGATGTTGATTTATCTACCACTTATGGTTATAGTGGTTATAGTTGGTTAAATGCTTATGAGCCTATGGCTTATATTGTATTCAATCCAAGTGCAACAACTCCGGTATTTACTGATTTAGCAACAGCACATGGCGGATCAAAAATGTTAGCATGTTTTTCTGCAACAACTCCTCCGAATAACGATTGGATTATTTCTCCCGATCTTGGCGGGGCAATAGGAACGCTCTCTTTTTATGCAAAATCTTTTACTGATGAATACGGTCTTGAACGTATTAAAGTAGGTTATTCAACTACTACAAACGATCCTTCTGCTTTTACTTTTCTTCAGACAGGAAATTATGCTGAAGTGCCGATAGATTGGACTCTTTACAATTATCCTTTTCCTGCCGGAACAAAATACGTAGCTATTAATTGCGTTACAAATGATGCTTTTATCTTATTTATTGATGATATTGCTCTGAATTATACAGTTGGGATCAATGAACCGTTAAATGAAAATGTCTCCATTTATCCTAACCCCGCAAACAACGTATTAAACGTTACAGCTAACGGATATAATAAAATGGAAATCATTAACTTCTTGGGTCAAGTTGTTATTAATGAAAACATTTCTAACACTAATTTTGAAGTAAATGTTTCTAATCTTAATTCAGGAGTGTATTTCGTTCGTCTCCAAGGAGAAAACGGTACTATCACGAAAAAATTCGTTAAGAAATAAGCTTAACATTTCTTATGCAAAAGAGGCTGCCCAATGGACAGCCTCTTTTTTATAATCATTAATATGTGTCGTCCTGAAATAGTCTTACAATAAGTTGCAAAGATTTTCCAACTCCGGGTTCCAAAAAAATTCATGATCTAACAACACTTATAGAGGTTTATAATTGCAGTGTTTGGTGTGGTTCAACACGATTTTTGCATACAGAAAAAACTCTCAACCTAGCGTTTTTGTACCTTTTCTATTGGGAATTATTTCCAAAAAATAAACAATAATTTAGTCTTAAAAATTGCTCTAATTAAAAAAAAAGATGGAGGTTTTCTAAACTTTGGAACTCCCATCTAAAAATTCCTTTAATCCCTAATGCATTAATATAGGTTCAATTTAAACACCACTGCAGGAGAAGAATGCAATAGAGAATTAGCATCTTTCGGCAAAATTATCTTAAAGCCATCTCGATCTTTCTTTAAAGTGGCTTTAAGATTAGTACCAAGAATCGCAATTTTTCCAAATTTAACATCTTTCAACTCCTCAAAATAGATCTCATTAGGCAACAATAATTCTCCTTCATCACGCAGATAAATGGCAAAAATGACATTTTCTTTGTTTTGCGTAAACCTTACTTTTCCATATTTGTATGGATAGATAGGACGTGTTTTATAAATAGCTTCCCCATTTACTCTCAACCACGCTCCTATTTCAGACATTCTCAAAAGAGCCTTATCCGGCAATGTTCCATCAGGAGTGGGTCCAACATTAAGTAAAAAATTGCCACCTTTAGAAACAATATCCACTAACAAATGTATCAACAAATTAGTGGATTTATATCGGTCATTGGGGACATAAGACCAGGAATCCCCCATGGACATGCAGGTTTCCCAAGGATAAGGGAGTACTGTATCGGGTACTTGCTGTTCCGGAGTTCGGTAATTTTCATATTTTCCATGAACCGAACGGTCAACAATGAGCAGGTCAGGATTATTTGAGCGGGCCATAGTAGCAATTTTAGGAATGTTAACATCCTGAATCCACCCTTGGCATCCCAGCCAAGGACGAGTTTCCTCGTCAACACTCCAGGCAGGGCGCACCCATCCACCGTCCAACCAAAGAATATCTATATCTCCGTAATCATGAGTCAATTCCCTTATCTGATTATAAGTAAAATCACAATACCTTTGAAAGCGTTCCGGATAATCTGACGGATTATAATTAACATTACGATCAGGGGTTGCCCATTCAGGAGCCCAATAGTCCGGGCAATGCCAATCAGGTTTTGAGAAATAGAGTCCAACCCAAAAATTTTTATCCCTGAAAGCTTTCACAATCTCCCCGGTAATATTTGCTTTAAGATTTGAATGAAAAGGACACGAGGAATCTGTCACTGAATAGTTGGTTTCATTAGTTTCAAACATACAAAAACCATCATGATGCTTAGTAGTAAAAACAAAATACTTCATACCTGCTTTCGAAGCCGCATCAGCCCATGAGATGGGGTTAAAAGCAAGCGGATTAAAAGTAGTATTTAGAGCTCTGTAACGGGTCACATAGTCATTATAAGGCTCCCCATTTCGGGTAATCCAGGGCTCATTGCATATTGACCAAGACTCAACAATACCCCATTGTGAATATATTCCCCAATGCATCATAAAGCCGAACTTTAAATCTTGCCATTTATAAATACGGTTTAAAATAA
>JAEWNB010000024.1 GCA_023392945.1 Bacteroidota bacterium | reverse complement strand
CCACCATTATCATGAATTATTTTGACAATATCTAAAATTGATTCTTCAAAAACGCCGTGAGTTGAAGGATAGGTAATCATTAAACAAGAGAGATTGTCTTTATATTGTTCGGCTTTGGCTTTCAGGTCTGTCATATCAACTTCTCCTTGTGGCGTGGAATTGACAACTACTATTTGGTTGCCTGCTTTTGCAGAAGAGGCCGGATTGGTTCCATGAGCGGAAGAGGGGATAAGACAGATGTTGCGATGACTTTCTCCGCGGCTGTGATGATATTTTCTTATTACGGTCAAACCGGCATATTCTCCTGCTGCCCCAGAGTTGGGTTGGAAAGAAATAGCCTTGAACCCGGAAATCTTGCAAAGCCATTCACTCATTTCACTAATCATTTCAAGATATCCCTCTGCCTGATCTTTTGGAACATAAGGATGTATTGCCCCGGCTTCAGGCCAGCTTAGAGGAAGCATTTCGGCAGCAGCATTCAGCTTCATGGTACAAGACCCCAGCGGAATCATGGCTCTGTTTAATGACAAGTCTTTTATTTCCAATTTTTTCATATAACGCATCATCTCTGTTTCTGAATGATATTTTGTGAAAATATCCTGTTGCATAAAGAGAGATTTTCTTTCAAATTGAGAAGGAATAGTGGTCGGGCAGGCACAATTACAAACAAATGGAGTAAAATCCTTGTTGGCAGCTTTTGCCAAAATACTTAATATCAGATTAACATCCTCCAAAACAACGGTTTCATCCAAAGAAATAGTAAAACAAGTGTCACACCAATAACAAAAGTTAACTTTATTTTCCAATGCAATTCTTTTAACATCTTCAATTTTAACTCCTTGGGAAACTTCAAAACAAAGAGTATCAAAATAGTTTTTATTGTATTGTTTATAACCATATTTAGCAGCTTCTCTTTCAAGAACCCCTGCAAATATGTTTATTTTTCTTGCAATCTCTTTTAAGCCGGAAGCTCCATGCCACATGCCATAAAAGCCAGACATAATAGCCACCAAAGCAGTGGCAGTACAAATATTTGAAGTAGCCCGTTCTCTCTTAATATGCTGTTCACGTGTTTGCAATGCCATACGAAAAGCTTTATTTCCCTGAGCATCAATAGTAATTCCAATGATACGACCGGGCATTTGTCTTTTAAAATCTTCTTTACATGCAAAAAATCCGGCAGCAGGTCCGCCATATCCCATTGGAATACCAAAACGCTGTGTATTTCCCATTACACAATCTGCTCCCCATTCTCCCGGAGGAGTGAGCATCGTTAAAGCCATCAGATCACAGGCAACTCCCACAAAAATATTATGTGATTTAGCCTTGGCAACAAATTCAGAATAATCGTGAATAGCTCCATGCTGATTAGGATATTGAACCATGGCTCCAAAAAAGCTATTGTCTAATTCAATTTCGTCTGCTTTTCCAATAACAAGTTCTATTCCTTGCGGAGCAGCATTGGTCTTCATGACTGCCACTGAAGTAGTTAGGACATCTTCTGAAATAAAATATTTACATACTTGATTTTTAACAGCTTCACGACTTCTGCTATTAAAGAACATCAACATCATTTCTCCTGCTGCTGTAGCCTCGTCTAATAAGGAGGCATTGGAAACAGGCATTCCGGTTAAACTTGAAATCATGGTCTGATAATTTAACAATGCCTCAAGACGACCTTGTGATATTTCAGCCTGATAGGGGGTATAAGATGTGTACCAACCCGGATTTTCAAAAATGTTTCTTAAAATGACAGCAGGTGTATGGGTGTTATAAAAACCCATCCCAATATAGGATTTATAAAGCTTATTTTTTGATAATAAAGCCTTTACAGAAGATAAATATTCATATTCAGACATTCCCTCGGGAAGGTCAAGTGGTTTTTTAAAACGAATAGCCTGAGGAAGAGTTTTGTCAATTAATTCATCCATTGATTTAACCCCGATTGTTTCCAGCATTTTTGCCACATCCTCTGTGTCTGGACCGTTGTGTCTTTTTGTAAATTCGTTTTTCATCATATTGATTTATATTTAATTATGTTCAACGTTTGGTTTCTTTTTTACAAATGCAAAAGTAAATAAATTTATGATATTATTTTTACTCCCAATAGAAACTCGTAAAAGAAAAAGGCAAATATTTATTTTTTGGTTTTTTCTTCCAAAAATAAGTCATGTTTTTTTAAACAAAAAGAACATTGAGATATAATTTGCTGATAATCAACAAGAAAAAATTTTCTCAAAATAAATCAACATATCTTTTAACGCTTTACTTTTGCGGTGTACTATTTCACTAATACACTATAACAATATAAACCAAAAATAAACAATTATGATTAATCTAACCAACATTCATTTTGGCTATTCAAAAAAGCGAATGCTTTTTTCCGAATTGAACCTGAATTTGACCCCCGGGCATATTTATGGCCTCTTAGGCAAAAACGGGGCAGGAAAGACCACTCTTTTAAAAATTATTTCGGGCTTACTCTTTTCACAAAATGGCACTGCGGATGTCATGGGAAAACGAGCAGAACTCAGAGACCCCGACATTTTAAAAGAGATTTATTTTCTTCCCGAAGAGATGTATATTCCTCATCTCAAAATCAGAAATTATGCAAGGGTCTATTCCCCATTTTATCCATCTTTTAGCATGGAGGAGTTTAACAAATATTTGGATGAATTTGAAGTCAATGATCGGGAACAGTATGCCGACAAGCTTTCTCACGGACAGCAGAAAAAACTGCTTATTTCCTTTGCTCTTGCCACCAACACTCGAATTCTTCTACTTGATGAACCTACTAACGGACTTGATATTCCATCCAAAAGCATTTTTAGAAGAGTGATGGCCTCTTCGACCAATGAAGATCGACTTGTCATCATTTCCACCCATCAGGTTCGAGATTTGCACAGCCTTATAGACTCCGTGATAATTTTAGACAACGGGGACATAATCTTTAACCAACCTTCAGATATAATTACTGAAAAGCTTGTTTTCAAAGTTGAAGACAACGACGTTGACTTAAAATCGGTTTTATACTCTGAAGACAATGTCCGAGGGCTTTTAGTAGTCAAAGAAAACAGTGAGCACTTAGAAAGCAAACTTGATATTGAATTGCTTTTTAATGCCATTGTTGCAAATAAGAAAAGAATAAAAGAGATTTTTGAATCTTAAATAAATAATCAAATAAAAAATAATAACATGAGTACTATTTCATTAAATCGAATACAATATCTGTTTTCAAAATACTTTATTGAAAATTGGAAAAAGGATATTTCAAACTTTCTGATTTTATTTATCATCGCGGGATTTTCAGGATATCAGCTTGATCTTTCATTGTCCGTAATTATCTTTGTAATACTTGCTTTTATTTATGCCGGCCGGGTTTTTGGAATGTTTAGTCACAAGCCCAAGGGGATGAATTATCTTTTAATTCCTGCCTCAACCGCTGAAAAAACGATAGTAAATTTAATTTTGGTTAATGTTTATTATCTGTCAGCATTATTTATTAGTTGTGTGGCGGGTTTAATTTTTGGAAATCTGCTTAATTCTTTGATTCACAACTACTCTTTTACCTGGGATTTTGTGAAACAAGCAATTTCTTTTGATTATACAACCTTTCTTCCGCTTCTTCTTTGTGAATCAATGTTGATATTTGGGTCCATATATTTTAAAAGAAAAGCCGTCATTAAAACATTCTTATATTTGTTTTGCTTTGGTCTGTTAATTATGATGGTAGATTCAAGTCTGGTATATTTTTTGACAGAAAATCACTCTATTCCATTTTCGACAAGTAACTTATATATGGAAACAAGTGTTACTGCAGAAAACAGCTTTTTTAACCAATACGGGACGCTATTGTTTACTGTTTCATCCATTTTCTTCATATTATTTTTCTGGGTATTGAGTTTTTTAAGATTAAAAGAAACGGAGGTTTAACATGGATTTCAAAGAAACACAATCCATCTATTTACAGATTGCCGATTGGGTTTGTGAGCAAATACTTACAAACCGATGGAAGATTGGCGAGCGAGTGATGTCAATACGCGAACTTGGCGGATTTCTTGAAGTAAATCCCAACACGGTTTTGAGAACGTATGATTTTTTACAAACCATGGAAATTATCATAAACAAAAGAGGTGTTGGTTATTTTGTTGCAGAAGATGCAACAGAAAAGATTATTACCTTTCGCAAGAATCGTTTTATCAAAGAAGATCTACCGCATTTATTTAAAAATATGCGGTTGCTTAAAATTGATATTCAAGAGATTGAAAAACGGTATAATGAATTTAATAAATAAAAATAAGGTCCAATGAAAAAATATACAAATAAAATATTGCTTATTACAGCAGCTATCATATTGATTTTTAATGTTGTATTTGTGTCTATCGCAATACAAAAATATAAAAACGGCACATTGTATGAATGGTTCGGAAACATTTCCGTGCAGGAAAAATGCTCTACGAATGGCATTATTTACCAAGAAAATCCCACAGATACTGTTTCTCAGATTATTATAAATGAGTCTGTTAATGATGAATCTGATACAACCATTGAAAAGGTTATGATAAATATAAGATAAGCCAACCTATTCAAAATTAAAGAGACAGTCATTGTGTAAATGGCTGTCTCTTTTTTATTTATTAAACCCAAGTTATTTAATATTCTCGGGTTTATATTTATACTTGAAAACCAGTCCGAAGACGATGGCGACCACCAATGCATATCCGGCAAAGATAAACCATGCAGAGCGCCATCCTGCAATCATGAGCAGAACGTCGCTTTGCGAATTAACAAAATGATTGATAATGACTTGTGCGCCCAATGTGCCAATAGTAGCACCAATACCGTTGGTCATCAGCATAAACAAGCCTTGCGCGGAAGAGCGGATGGTAATATCCGTTTCGTTATCTACAAATAAAGAACCGCTGATGTTGAAGAAGTCGAAAGCAACACCATACACGATGCAGGATAAGATAAACAGCCAGATGCCGTTTCCGGGATTTCCCAAGCCGAAAAAAGCAAAGCGCAGTACCCATGCAAACATGGCTATTAGCATCACTTTCTTGACACCGAACTTTTTGAGGAAGAATGGTATCAACAGAATACAGAGAGTTTCGGATATTTGGGATAGCGAAATGAGAATGTTTGCATGTTGTACGCCGAAAGTGTGGGCATAGTCCTCCACTCTGCCGAAGTCAGTTATATACGGGTTTGCAAACCCGTTGGTAATTTGCAAGGAAACACCTAATAACATAGAGAAAATGAAAAAGATAGCCATTTTTTTATCCTTGAATAGAGAAAATGCGCGCAAACCAAGGGCATTTATGAATGATTTCTTGTTTGCGTTACGATTGATAGGGCAGGCAGGTAGAGTAAATGCGTAAATAGCTAATAAAAACCCTATTACACCACTAACTATAAATTGAGATGCCGTTTCCTGAAAATTGCACAAATCAACAATCCACATTGTGACGATAAAACCGATGGTGCCGAACACCCGAATGGGAGGAAAAGCTTTTATTGTGTCAAGTCCAGCTTTATCCAAGGCATTGTATGCCACGGAGTTAGATAGTGCCAACGTCGGCATATAGAAAGCCACACTAATGGAATATAAAGTAAACAATGGTCCAAATTGCACGTATGCACCTGTACCAAGTCCGTATATGCCGGCACAAATCATTGCAACACTAGCGATGCCGTGGCAGATACCCAGCATCTTTTGTGCAGGAATCCAGCGGTCAGCAACAATACCTATCAGGGCAGGCATAAAAATTGAAACTATTCCTTGGATTGAGTAGAAAATGCCAATTTTGGAATCTAATTCATGGGCGCCCAAGTATGTTCCCATACAGGTTAGATAAGCACCCCAAATGGCAAATTCGAGGAAGTTCATGATAATTAAGCGAAATTTAAGACTCATTTGTAGTGTTTTTATGTTATTATTTTACTCTAAAATCAAAAAACTTTTCATTTTCAATAAAACCTTGAAGCCGATCATTAATTTTAACGCTTCCCACTCCTTTTGGAGTTCCGGTAAAAATAATATCTCCCATCTTTAAGGTCATAAATTGAGAAACATAGGCAATAATCCGGTCAATAGAAAAAACCATCTCTTTACTATTTCCCTCCTGAACCACCTGATCATTAAGCAGCATCTTAAAATTTATATTGGAAATATCAAAAAACTGATTTTTACTGACAAATTTTCCAATAATTGCGGAGTGGTCAAAAGCTTTGGCAATTTCCCAGGGATTACCGTTTTTTATACATTCTCGTTGAAGATCTCTGGCGGTAAAATCAACCCCAAGTCCTATTTCTTCATAATAGGTATGGGCAAATTTTTCTTTTATATACTTGCCGACTTTATTAATACGTACCAAAAGTTCTGTTTCATAATGAACTTCCTGTGAAAATTCGGGAAGAAAAAAAGGACGATTTCTGGTTACAACCGCTGTATCGGGTTTAAGAAAAAAAACAGGAACTTCAGGAACCTGATTATCAAATTCGCGGATATGACTCAGATAATTTCTTCCAACACAAATAATTTTCATGAAATTCTGTTAAAAAGTCACCCCGAAGACAAAATCAACACTTCCCAAGTTTCCTTTTTCTTTTATCTTATAATACTCATTGAAAGCCTTTCCGCTAAAGAAGTTGGTTAAAGTATAATTATAGTTGATAAAAAAGTTCGCCCTAAAATCATCCTTAATAATATATTCAACGCCAACCCCAACATAAATGGTTTCTTTGAAAAAGAGTAACTCTTTATAATTCTCTTTTTTAAGATCTCCCATGTCATCATCTCCGATTTTATATTTGTCTAATTTTTTTCCTTTCAATAAAAAACCGTGAGATAGTCCGAAATTACCTGCAATCACAAAATTTTTAAAGCTGGGAGTTTTTAATTTTATTCCCGTGGGAATAATCAGGTAGGTTGCACTGTAAGATCTGTTCATAGATACTAAATTGGTAGAATCCAGAATAGTAGTATAATCCATGAATTTTAATTTGCCGCCGTTATGGCTAAAGAATAATCCTGTGCTAAAATAATAGTTGGCTTGTTTGGTAAAATTAATGTCAACAGGTATCCCGTATTTCACTCCGATTTTAATTCCACCACCATCATAGTTTTCTATTTTGGGAGTTAGCCAATCAATAGAAGGGCCAAAAGATAGTCCGACGGTAACGCGTCTTCCGGCAGGATTGGTGCTTTGAGCCCAAAGGGAAGCCCCAAAAATGATCAAAAAAATTGTCAAATAAAGTTTTTTCATTTTATGTAATTTTAATTGAAAATTAGAATTAAAAGAGCTTTTGTTGTTCCGGCAATTTCATTTTCCCAAGATGTTGATAAGCAGCTTCTGTTGCTTCTCTTCCCCGGGGGGTGCGCATCAGATAACCTTCCTGAATAAGAAAAGGTTCATACACTTCTTCAATAGTGCCGGCATCCTCGGCTACAGCAGTAGCAATAGTAGTAATTCCGACCGGACCTCCTTTAAATTTATCAATGATGGTGGACAGAATTTTATTATCCATTTCATCCAATCCGTGTTTATCCACATTTAAGGCGGCAAGAGCTATTTGGGTAATTTCATAATCAATGGTTCCATTTCCCTTTATTTGGGCAAAATCACGAACCCGCCTTAACAAAAGATTGGCAATACGTGGCGTGCCTCTACTCCGACGAGCAATTTCATAAGCGGCATTATCCAATATTTTTATATGAAGAATCCCTGCTGCTCGTTTTATAATTCTGGTTAGAGTGTCGGCATCATAATATTGCAATCGCAGGTTAATGCCAAAGCGGGATCTGAGGGGGGCTGTGAGCAAACCCGAACGGGTAGTGGCACCAATCAGCGTGAATGGGTTCAGAGAAATTTGAACACTTCTGGCATTTGGACCGGTATCAATCATGATGTCTATTTTGTAATCTTCCATGGCAGAATAGAGATACTCTTCCACCACAGGAGAAAGTCGGTGTATTTCATCAATAAAAAGGACATCATTGGTTTCAAGATTGGTCAGTAAGCCTGCCAATTCGCCGGGCTTATCAATAACCGGACCGGAGGTGACTTTAAGATTTACGCCCATCTCATTGGCAACAATATGGGATAAAGTAGTTTTACCCAATCCTGGAGGCCCATGAAGCAAAACATGATCTAAAGCTTCTCCTCTTCTCCTAGCTGCTTTTACAAAAATGATAATATTATCAATTACCTGTTCCTGTCCAAAGAAATTGTCAAAGTCGGCAGGCCGAATCATTTGCTCAAATTCTTTTTCTGCCGCCGACATTCTGGTTTTAGAAGGATCGAGGTTTGAATTTACCATAGTTTATTTATTGATTTTATCCAATTTGTTTAATTCATCTATTGCAGGCATAAAATCGGGATTAATTTTTCTGCAATACAAAAAATCTTGTCTGGCATTATCATATTGTTTCAGGTAAGTAAAAGCGATGCCTCTATTACAAATGGCATTGACAAAAGTTGAATCCACCTCAATAGCTTTTGTAAAACAAGAAACAGCCTGATCATATTTATCTTCATAAACAAGATACACATACCCCAGATTATTCAGTGCATTGGCATTGTGTGGGTCTATCTGGAGCAATATTTTATATTGCAAAATAGCATTATCTTTATCTCCGAGGTCTTGATACAATTTGGCGAGGTTATAATTAATCTCTATGTCATTGGGATCAACCTGAAGGGCATTTTGATAATAATTAACAGCAATGGGATTTAACTTTTGCTGATAATAGTACCCAAGTTCAAGATAGGCTTTTATCTCCTTTGGATCCTGGTCAATAACCAGTTGGAGCATTCTCAGGTAGCCGGTAGTATCATTCACATCTTTCAGGGCAAAAGCTCTTATCAGATGCGCTTTCGGGTTATGAGGTTTCAGGGCAATCGCTTCGTCAAGAGTTTTGTTGCATTCATCAAGCATTTTAAGGTGAAAATAGAGTTCTGCCAGCTTAAGTCGTGCTTCGTTATTTTTTGAATCAATAGCAATGGCTTTTTGAAGCATTTCTTCTGTCAAATCAGTCTCTTTTTTTGCAAAATAGATGTCAGAGAGAAGAATATAATAGCCGGCATTTTTGCTATTTAGTTTAACACTTTGAAGAGCATCACTTAACGCTTCCTCAAGAAATCCTTTGTTGTAATAATAGGAAGCACGCTTGAAATAAGCATCGGGGTCATTGGGATTATCATCAATAAATTTACACAAACTGACTAATTCCTTAGGCATTCCTTGATATTTTTTGTCAACACTATCTTTACAGGAAAAGGTAATCAATGACAAGAAAGCCAACAAACAAATTGCAATAATTTTTTTCATATTCATACTTTTACCCAAGGGGTTAAAAGGAGTTGTTATTTAGTAAGAGATTCCATCACTTTAGCTTCCAGTTCATCAGCCAAATCTGGATTATCAGACAGAATTTGTTTAACAGCCTCTCGTCCCTGTGCCAGCTTAGAATCCCCGTAAGAGAACCACGAACCGGCTTTTTTGATGATATTATTTTCAACACCAATATCAATGATTTCTCCGTTTTTAGAAATACCTTCACCAAAAAGAATATCAAATTCAGCCTGGCGGAATGGAGGAGCTACTTTATTTTTCACCACTTTAACACGAACGCGATTTCCAGAAGCCAAATCACCGTCTTTCAATTGAGAAAGTCTTCTGATATCAAGTCTGACGGAAGCATAGAATTTAAGCGCGTTTCCACCGGTTGTTGTTTCAGGGTTTCCGAAGATAACTCCGATTTTATCACGCAACTGATTAATAAAAATACAGCAGCAACCGGTTTTGCTGATGGTAGCTGTCAATTTACGTAAAGCCTGCGACATAAGTCGTGCCTGAAGACCCATTTTAGAATCTCCCATATCCCCTTCAATTTCGCTTTTAGGGGTAAGTGCTGCCACAGAATCTATAACAATTACATCAATAGCACCGGAGCGGATGAGGTTATCTACAATTTCGAGTGCTTGTTCACCATTGTCGGGTTGAGAAATAAGCAGGTCGGCAGTATGAATTCCTAATTTTTCAGCATAAGTACGATCAAAGGCGTGTTCGGCATCAATAAAGGCAGCAATTCCGCCCGTTTTCTGTGATTCTGCTATTACATGGAGAGCCAAAGTAGTTTTACCGGAAGATTCAGGGCCGAAGATTTCAATTACCCTGCCTTTCGGCAAGCCGCCAATACCAAGAGCCGCATTGAGTCCAATGGACCCGGTTGAGATAAACTCAATATTTTCTATAGGGGAATCCCCCAATTTCATGATTGCTCCTTTACCAAAGGTTTTTTCAAGTTTTTCAAGAGTTGAATTGAGTACTTTAAGTTTTTCGGAATTCATTTTTTCTTTTTCCATAACAGATTTTATTAGGTTAAACAATGGACAAAAGTACAATTTTTTTAAACATCTTTTATCTCCGGGCTCTAATTTGCAAATATATATTCACTGTTTTTTTAGCAAAGATTCTTCACAACATAAAATAATAATTAAAATATTTTTGCTCAGATTGCTCAATATGATTTGAACAGCCGTTACGGTTATTCCGGATTCTTTTCGAAAAATTTTTGCCCATAATTTTAAGTTTTCAATTTCATAGTTAATAAAAAAATTTTTATAGCTAATAAAATTCAATTTCATAGCCAATAAATTTATATTTAGTAGCTAATAAAAATACATTTCATAGCTACTAAAAAAATTTTAATAACTAATAAATTCTTTTCCAACAATCATTCTTTCAAAATAGTCTTTCATTAACCAAATAAAGGATGAAAGCGAGCCGCCCCTAAAAAATTTTTTATACTGAAAACAATCTTAACCATTTGGTTGTTTTAGAGGTGTTAAAAATAGTAATTATTTATAATTTAACAATTTAAATTTAGAAAAATGAAAACAAAAAAATTCTTTTATTTAGTGCTTCTCGGGCTATTGGTGACGAGCCTCTTTTCTTGTGCCAAGATTCCCAAAGATGCAGAAGCAGTGTCTCCTTTTTATAAGGAAAAGTACTTAGGCAAGTGGTATGAAATTGCCAGAATTGATTTTAAGTACGAGCGGAATTTGAACAATACAACCGCTGAGTATTCACTAAACGATGATGGCAGCATCAAGGTGGACAACAAAGGATACAACACCAAAACCGGAGAGTGGGATCAGGCTATCGGAAAAGCAAAATTTGTAGGTTCGGAAAATGTTGGCAGACTGAAAGTAGCCTTTTTCGCTTCATTCTACTCTGGCTACAATGTAATCGCCATTGATGAAGACTATCAATATGCCTTGGTTGCCGGACAAAATTTGAATTATTTATGGATTTTATCCCGAACCAATACCATTCCCGAAGATGTGAAAAATCATTATCTCCAAATTGCCGAGGATGCCGGCTATGATACTTCTGAATTGTTATGGGTTGAGCACGACGATTAGAAAATAGGGGATAGTCTTTACACAGCACTATTTCTCTATGTTGAAATTTTAAATTATTATTCAATTTAATACACCTTTAAAGATCAATGTCCGGGTTTGAAGCCGGACATTGATGCTTTATGGATTATTTGTTTTTAGTAATTACGAGAAGAAGTTACATTTTGCAAGATATTGTATCTTTGCAAAAAAAAACAGATTATGAGAAATAGATTCCTTTTATTCACGTTAATAGCTATAATTTCGGTTTCTTGTTCGAAAACAGAGAAAAAAGAGAAAGAAGAGATGCTTGTCAAAAAAGAAAACCGCACGGTTCCTGATTTTTCAAAAGGGGTGATGACTGAAGAAATTCTTTGGTATCTCGGACGTATTTCCGAACCACAAGTTTCTCCCGACGGCAAGACGCTGCTTTTTGCCGTTAAATATTACGACTACAAGCTTAACAAAGGGAATCAGGAGCTTTATACCATGCCGGTAAAAGGTGGCACCCCGAAAAAAATTACAGTTTCTCCCAACGATGAACTTCAGCCTATTTGGCGCCCGGACGGAAAGAAAATAGCATACCTGTACAATGGTGAAAATGGCATGCAGGTTTGGGAGTGTAATCCCGACGGAACCGAAAGTAAACAGATTACCAATGTAAAGGGTGACATTAACGGTTTTTCTTATGCCCCCGACCTGAAGCACTTGATCTATTCCATGAATGTTCAGGTTGACCCCAAAATTACGGATCGCTATCCCGACCTTCCCGAGGCAAATGCTTACATTTATGACGACCTGATGTACCGCCATTGGAGTGAATGGAAAGATGGAACTTACAGCCACCTCTTTATTGCTGCATATCCTCTTGTGGAAAATCCAATAGAACTGCTAAAAGGCGAAAAATTCAGCTCCCCACTGCCACCTTTTGGAGGGATGGAACAGGTTTCATGGTCCCCGGACGGCAAAAAAATTGCTTACTGCTCTAAAAAATTGTCGGGAAAAGCCTTTGCCGAAAGCACCAATTCAGACATTTATATTTATGATTTAGCTACGAAGCAAACCACTAACCTTACCGAAGAAAATAAGGGCTATGATTTGGACCCCGTTTTTTCTCCGGATGGTTCAAAAATTGTTTGGTGGAGTATGAAGACTGATGGTTTCGAATCCGAAAAACACCGACTTTTTATTCACGACTTTATCACCGGTGAAACGACAGATTACAGTACCCAATTTGATCAGGATGCCACCAATTTTGTATGGAGTCCCAAAGGTAACAAAATCTATTTTTTAAGCTGCAAGGAAGCAACCTATCAGATATATTCGTTAAGTTTAGAGACCAAACAGATTTCACAGCTTACGGAAGGAGAACATGATTACAACACCCTGGCATTGGCCGGCAATGAATTAATAGTTTCCAAAACTACCCACGCCCTGCCGACAGAATTATTCTCCGTTAATTTAGTCACCAAATATGAAAAACAGCTTACGAATGTTAATAAAGATGTTTTATCTAAAATAAAACTCGGCAAATCCGAAAAGCGGTGGGTAAAAACAACGGATGGAAAGCAGATGCTTGTTTGGGTGATATTGCCCCCGAATTTTGATTCTACCAAAACTTATCCTGCGTTGCTATATTGTCAGGGCGGGCCGCAACAAGCTGTGAGTCAGTTTTTCTCTTATCGGTGGAATTTTCAGATGATGGCAGCACACGATTATATTGTCATTGCGCCCAACAGAAGAGGGTTGCCGGGTTTTGGCAGTGAATGGAACGATCAGATAAGTCTCGACTACGGTGGCCAGAACATGAAAGATTATTTGTCGGCAGTTGATGAAATTGCAAAAGAACCCTATGTTGATGAGAATCGCTTGGGGGCAGTGGGAGCAAGCTATGGTGGATTTTCAATATACTGGCTTGCCGGGCATCACGAGAAGCGGTTTAAAGCATTTATTGCTCATTGCGGCATGTTTAATCTCGAAAGCTGGTATGGAACTACCGAAGAGTTGTTCTTTGCCAATCACGATCTCGGGGGACCTTACTGGAATAAGCCTGTTCCGAAAAGTTATGAATTTTCACCACACAAATTTGTCGGCAATTGGGATACTCCACTTTTGGTAATTCATGGGGGAAATGACTTCAGAATTCCATACACGGAAGGGATGCAAGCATTCAATGCTGCCCAATTGAAAGGTATTCCCAGTCGTTTTCTTTTCTTCCCTGAAGAGACTCATTTTGTCACCAAACCACAAAATGCCATTTTATGGCAAAGAGAATTTTTCAGATGGTTGGATCAGTGGTTAAAATAAAAAAGGGAAAAAGCTGTTGAATATTTACAAAAACAATGAAAAATGTTATGAAAAAAACTATTTTAACCCTGCTAATCTCAATGGCGTTGTTGGTTAATTTTGCTCAGGCACAGTGTCCCCGGGGAGAAACCAATTGTACCGGAAAATGTGGTCGGTTTATCAATGAAAACGGAGATGTATATTGTGATTTGGGAAAGAAAATTTCAGAAACAGAAGAGGCTGCTCCTGTAATGGGGCCTGAAAACGGGGTATATGTGAAGAAAGAAATGGAGATAAAAACCGATACTATTCGCCATCAAAAAGCCGAACGTATTACTGCCCATTCCCCTGAAAAAGAAAAGATACCTGCTGAAGAGACAGCGGTTCAGGATAGCTCTATGCAATCTACCCAAGAGGCCCCTGTTCAAGAAAAAACAAACCTCAAAGCAGAAAATCCTTCCAGGCATAAATCTCCCTATCTGCTGGTTCCCATTCTCATGATTCTGATAGTATTATATATTTTAACATTATTTCTTGTCAACAAAGAAAAAATCAAATTGGCAACTCATCGAAAAATATGGAATATTGGGCTTACCGTCACCTTTCTTGTTTCCGGAATTTTAGGATTGGTTATGGCATTCATGATCAATTATGGACATATTCCTGATTTTTATAGGGCTCTGTTGAAGATACATGTTGATTTCGGGATAGCCATGGCTATTATTGCAATTTTTCATCTTTTATGGCATCTCAATTATTACAAAACTATCTTGAAAATCAAATGCAATAAATAAGCTCAAAATTCTTGGAATTTCCTGACAATGAAATCTAAAATTAAAACTTTTCTCAACAAATACAGGGATATTCTCGGTTGGAGGCTATTGGATAGTTATATTTTGAAAAAATTTCTCGGCTCTTTTGTCTATTCCATTGCGCTGTTAATGACCATTATCATTGTTTTTGACGTGTCGGAAAACATACAGAGCTTTATGGACAAGAATGTTCCCTTTAGTGAAATTGTCTTCAAATATTATTTAAATTTTATTCCATACTTTATCAATCTATTCATTCCGCTTTTTACTTTTATCAGTGTAATATGGTTTACCTCATCTTTATCCCAGCAAAATGAAATCATTGCCATTTTGGGCAGCGGAATCAATTTTTACCGTTTTATGGTTCCTTACATTGCAGGAGCCTTAATTATTGCTTCTCTTTCACTGGTTTTTGCCAATCTCATTATTCCACATACCAATGAAAATTTCAATAATTTTAAACAGGAGTATTTTATTGTCAGACACGCTTCACGGTCGAACATACATGTCAAAACATCTCCAAATACCTATGTTTATGTAGATCGTTGGAACAGAAACGCGATGGAAGGGCATCAATTTACTTACGAGTGTTTTTCCGATGAAATGATATCTTACAAAATAAAAGCCAGAAGCATTAAATATAATCCGGATAATCAAACTTGGAGGCTTGAAAATTATTCAAAAAGAACAATTCGGGACAGTATAGAAACGGTTGAGGTCGGAAAAACCATGGATACTGTTTTTAACATTGAACCCAATGATTTCAACAAAGATGTCAAGGTTATAGAGACCATGACCTATGAAAATTTGCAGGATTACATAAAAGAAGAAAAAGCAAAAGGATCCAGCTATGTCAATTATTATCTGATTGAGAAGAATAAGCGAATCGCCAATCCAATGGGGACCATCATTATGACCTTGCTTGGTTTAAGTGTTGCTTCCCGTAAGACCCGAAGAGGAATAGGGGTCCATCTCTTTTTTGGAATAGCATTGGCTTTTATTTTCATTTTTTTGCAACAGATATCAGATGTCTTTGCTATATCAGGAAGTATCTTTCCGGCATTAGGGGCTTGGATTCCGGATATTATATTTTTAATAATTTGTATTTTCATGATTAAATACACGCAAAAATAAGATTTCGGGAAGATGTTGTTCGGGTTTAGCGTCTAAAAAATTGTAAAAAGAGTATTGCTAAATAGTAACCTTTCCTAATTTTTCAAAATAGAACCGATTGTTTTAAGATCATAATTTTTCGCTATTTTTGCCAACCTAAAATTATAATTATGTTTAGCCTGTATATTAAGGAGATAAAATCCTATTTAAGTTCAGTCATCGGCTATATTTTCATAGCCGTTTTCCTTATTGTCTCGGCCTTGTTTTTATGGGTTTTTCCTAACATCAACAATATCCTGTATGCAGGTCTGGCAGATTTGCAAGGACTTTTCAATTTGTCGAGATTTCTTTTTGTTCTATTAGTTCCAGCCATCACCATGCGTTCATTTGCAGAGGAGAAAAGATCAGGTACCATGGAATTGCTTCTCACCAAGCCTATTTCCGACAACCAACTCATTGCTGCCAAATTTCTCTCTTGTCTTACTTTGCTTATTATTGCACTATTGCCCACTTTGGTTTACATAATCTCTATTTATAATCTTGGGAATCCCCCGGGAAATATAGACATGGGTAGCACGTGGGGATCTTATCTTGGGTTGGTTTTGCTCGGCTCAAGTTTCATTGCCATTGGCCTCTTTGTTTCCAGCATTACCAACAATCAGATTATTGCTTTTATTTTAGCTGCCCCCATCTGCTTTATTCTTAATTTCGGTTTTGAATTTATTTACTCTTTTGATGCTTTGGGTAATTTTGGCTATTTTGTTAAAACAATCGGGATTGATCACCACTACACCTCCATTAGTAAAGGGGTTATTGATTCAAGGGATATTATTTACTTCCTGAGTTTTATTTTTATTTTTATGTTCGGAACGAGAGTATCATTGATAAGCAGAAAATGGTAATGAGTCTGAATTATTGAGTTGTTGTAATTGAATTTATTATGAAAGATAACATGAATAATAGTAACCGTTATAAAAGGACTGCCTTAATAGGGTTGGTTTCCGGATTGCTAATCTTGATAGCCGTAAATATTATCAGTTCTTTTTTCTTTTTCAGAATTGACTTGACAAAAGATAAACGACACTCGCTTTCTTCCGCCACCATTGATCTTTTAGACAAACTAGAGGATAAGGTTTATATTCGTGTTTATCTGAAAGGAGAGGGACATCCGGCTGATTACCAACTTTTTGCTGAAAAGACAAAGGATATTTTGCAAGAGTTTAGAAGTTATTCCAACAACATCTATTTTGAATTCATTGACCCGGTAGCAGGGAAATCCAAGGAGGAAACCAATGCAATTTTTGGTGAATTTTATAAAAAAGGCTTAAAACCAATTCCTATTAGCAAGGAAAGCTCCAGTGGTTATTCAACACAGTTTGTTGTGCCCGGGGCGATGATATCCTATAGCAACCATGAATATCCTGTCACCCTGGTAGTGTCCGATCCGGGTGGAAACGACAACTGGCTTGAATACTCTATTCAGGAATTGGAATATAATATGGTGGCAGGCATCCGCAAACTGATAAAACCCCACAAGGCAACTATTGCATTTCTGGACGGACAAGGAGAACTTGATTTTATGAACACCTCCTGGGTGGCATACCAACTTCAACGATTTTATAATGTTGAGAGAATATCCATTGATGGAAAAATAAATAGCTTACGAAAAATTGCCATAGAGGATTCTGTAAAACAAACAATTAAAATATTGGGGAATAAATATGATGTCTTGATTGTTGCTCAGCCAACAGAACCATTCAGGGAAGTTGACAAATTTATTATAGATCAGCATATTATGCGTGGTGGAAAAGTCCTTTGGCTTGTTGACGCCACCAATGCTGCCATGGATAGTCTTCAGAACACTCCGGAATTTTTTGCTTTATCCCGTTCCTTAAGATTAAACGACCTCTTTTTTAAATATGGAGTAAGATTAAACGCTAATCTGATTCAGGATCTCAGTTGTCAAAGTATCCCATTAGAAGTGGGCAAAATCGGAGACCAGCCGCAATATAAATTTATGGCCTTTCCATACGCTCTTAACGTCGTCAATTTCTCTGATCATCCTATTGTTC
>JAEWNB010000003.1 GCA_023392945.1 Bacteroidota bacterium | reverse complement strand
CAATGCCAGCAGGTGAATACAACGGTTTTTACTTTGGCTTCTCTCGCTATGCCTTTTTTTGGACTGCTACCCAGTATGATTATTTCCTAGCCTATTACCGCAACTTATACTACCTTCGTCCTAGAGTGAAACGCTACGAGGATCATAAGGACTACGGCTTTTCTGTTCGTTGTGTCCGTGATTAAAAAAATGCGTTAGGGATTGTAGCGGAAACTCCGCATAGGCAGGGGCTTTGGGGAACAGGGAGCGGCAGAGCGACCGAAGGAAGCTACTGCCCGCGACCATGAGACCCATGACTAATGCCTGCGGAGTTGAAGCGAAAAGCCCGACGGTGAGCATAGCGAACCGGAACGCCCACAAAAAAAATATTAATATGATGAGTTCAATTAGCTAATAATCCTATTAAAGGATTGAAAATTTTTTTTATTCCCACTCAATAGTAGCGGGAGGTTTAGAACTAATATCATAAACCACTCTATTAATACCTTTTACCTTATTAATAATATCGTTGGAAATTTTAGCGAGGAATTCGTAAGGTAACTTTGCCCAGTCGGCAGTCATGCCATCTGTTGAAAGAACTGCACGGAGAGCAACAGCATTTTCATAAGTACGTTCATCCCCCATCACGCCTACAGACTGAATTGGTAAGAGGATTGCACCGGCTTGCCATACCTCGTCATAAAGATTATTTTCTTTTAAGCCCGAGATAAAAATATCATCAGCTTCTTGCAAAATTCTGACTTTTTCGGGAGTGACATCACCAAGTATTCGCACTCCCAGACCGGGGCCGGGAAATGGATGTCGCTGAATCAAATTAGTGGGCATTTTTAAAGCTTTACCCACACGGCGCACTTCATCTTTAAACAATAACTGCAACGGTTCCACCACTTTAAGATTCATTTTCTCGGGTAATCCGCCCACATTATGATGCGATTTGATTACCATACCGGTAATGGAAAGTGATTCAATACGATCCGGATAGATAGTGCCCTGAGCAAGCCATTTTATATTTTTAAGTTTATGTGCTTCTTCTTCAAAAACATCAATAAACCCCTTTCCGATAATCTTTCTTTTTTTCTCAGGTTCTGAAACTCCTTTCAAGGCTTCGTAAAAACGTTGGGCAGCTTTAACTCCTTTGACATTGAGTCCTAATGATTTATAATTTTCCAAAACGGTATCAAATTCATTTTTACGTAAAAGTCCGTTATCCACAAAGATACAATGGAGGTTTTTCCCAATGGCTTTATGAAGCAGAAGAGCTGCCACAGAAGAGTCAACTCCTCCGGAGAGGCCCAATACAACGCTGTCGTTTCCAATTTTTTCCTTCAGTTCGGAAACCGTACTTTCAATAAAAGAAGCAGGGGTCCAGTCTTGTTTGCAGCCACAAATGCCTACCACAAAATTTTCCAGAATAGCCATTCCGTCTTCAGAATGATAAACTTCAGGATGAAACTGTACACCCCATGTTTTCTCTCCTTCAATACGATAAGCACCCACTTTTACCTCATCGGTTCCGGCAATTATTTTATAATGAGAAGGAATTTGAGTAATAGTATCTCCGTGAGACATCCACACCTGACTATTTTTGCGAATGCCTTTCAGCAAAGAATCCTCATGGTCGAAAGAAGTGATATGAGCCCTGCCATATTCGCGTGTTCCGCTGGCTTCAACTTTCCCTCCGCCTTGCTGTGCCATCAGCTGTGCACCGTAGCAAATGCCAAGTACAGGAAATTTTCCTTTAATGGAAGACAATTCCGGTTTAAAAGCATCTTGTTGATTGACAGAGAAAGGACTTCCCGACAAAATAACTCCTTTGATCTTCTCTTTTTTTTCCGGGAATTTGTTATAGGGAAAAATTTCACAATAAGTGTTTAATTCACGTATTCTTCTGGCAATCAATTGGGTATATTGAGAGCCGAAATCTAAAATGATAATTTTTTCTTGCATTCTGATTAATTAATTTGTAGAGAAAGAATTACTAAGTAGTTTTTGAATTACATCAGGATAAAGTCTATGTTCAATATGATGTATTTTGTTTTCCACTTCTTCTATTGTTTCGTGTCCTTCAATTTTGAAACAATCCTGAGCGATAATTTTTCCGGTATCTACACCTTCGTCAACATAATGTATGGTAACACCAAATACTTTAACTCCATAACGATAGGCATCCTCAATTGCGTGAGTTCCGGGGAAAGCGGGGAGCAAGGCCGGATGAATATTGATTATTTTACCGGCAAATTTATTCAGTAAAACGTTTCCTATCAATCTCATATACCCTGCAAGAACAATCAAGTCTACTTTTTTATCAACGAGGAGGGTGACAATTTCAGTTTCATAATCATCTCTTGAAGAATATTCTTTAGGATTAAAAGTAAAAGTTTCAATTTGATGATTGAGGGCGCGTTCAACAGCAAAACAATCAGGTTTATCTGAAACCAGCAGCACTATCTCAGCAATCAATTCGCCGCCATTCACCGACTCGACAATAGCCTCAAAATTAGACCCGAATCCACTGGCAAAAACAGCAATTTTTTTCATATAATATTAAAATATCTTATCATCAAGCATTTGAAGCAAAAACAGCCTTACTTAGAATGACAATCGTTCAGAATAATATTGACCTCTTCTTTATCCGTAACTTTTCCAATAACAAAAGCATTTTCTTGGGATTTCGACAAGATCTCGAGAACAGTTGATTTATCATTTTGGTCCACCACTAAAATCATTCCAATTCCCATATTGAAAATATTGAACATTTCGCGGTGAGGTATATTACCGTATTTTTCCAAAAAATCAAAAACCGGCGGTTTAACCCAGCTTTTTTCCGTGATTTCAACTCCTTGGCCATGTTTCAGAACTCGGGGAATATTTTCATCAAAACCGCCCCCGGTGATATGGGAGATGGCATGAACATCTACTTTTTCAATAACATTGAGAACAGGTTTTACGTAAATACGGGTCGGAGTCAGAAGTACTTCCCCCAATTTGCCGTGTAGTTCTTCGTAGTATTGATTTAGATTCAGTTGATTATCTTTAAGAATTATTTTTCTGACCAGTGAAAATCCGTTTGAATGGACTCCCGATGATTGGATTCCGATTAGAAGGTCGCCAACTTTTACCTTTGATCCGTCAATTAGTTTAGATTTTTCTACAGCACCCACCGTAAAGCCGGCAATATCGTATTCGTCGTTTGCATACATATCAGGCATTTCGGCAGTTTCTCCTCCGACAAGGGCACAATTTGCCATCACACATCCATCGGCAACTCCTTTGACAATTTGTTCAATCTTGGAAGGGACATTTTTCCCAATGGCAATATAGTCAAGGAAAAAGAGTGGGGAAGCTCCCTGAGCCAGCACATCATTCACACACATTGCCACCACATCCTGTCCGATAGTATCATGAATATCGAGCATAAAGGCAAGCATCAGTTTAGTTCCAACGCCATCTGTTCCGCTAACCAGAATTGGTTCTTTCATATTGAGGGCAGAGAGGTCAAACATTCCACCGAAACTCCCTATATTGCCCATCATTCCTAGTCGTTCTGTTTTCGCAATATGTTTTTTTATTCTTCTCACCGATTCATAACCGGCCTCCAGGTTCACCCCTGCTTTTTCGTAAGATTTTGCCATTATGTAGTATTATATAATCAACATTGCATCGCCGTAAGTGAGGAATCTGTACTTCATGGCAACAGCTTCCTTATAAGCTTTCATTACAAATTCGTATCCGCCAAAAGCTGCTACCATCATTAGCATTGGACTCTGGGAAGGATGAAAGTTGGTCACCATAGCATCGGCTACCATAAAAGTATAAGGTGGAAAAATAAACTTATTTGTCCAGCCTTCATATGGTTTAACATGACCGGTTGTATATACAGAAGATTCCAGTGCTTTCATGGCAGTAGTACCGATAACACAGATTTTATTTTTAGAGTCTTTAACAGTATTGATAATTTCGGCAGTTTTCTCAGAAATTATCATTTGTTCGGAATCTGTTTTATGCTTAGTGAGATCCTCAACATCAATTTCTCTAAAATTGCCAAGTCCGGCATGAAGAGTTATTTCAGCAAAATCAATACCTTTTAATTCAAGTCTTTTAATAAGTTCACGACTAAAATGGAATCCGGAAGCAGGGGCAGCAACAGCACCTTCATGTTTTGCATAAATGGTCTGATAGTATTGTTCATCTTCAGGCATTATATCTCTAAGTTTCTGGATATCTTCCGGCAGTGGAGTTGATCCGTACTCTCTAAGTTTTAATTTGAATGCATCATGATCACCGTCAAAGAGAAATCGCAGAGTTCTGCCCCGTGAGGTTGTGTTGTCAATAACTTCAGCAATCAGACTATCATCTTCACCAAAATAGAGTTTATTTCCAATCCTTATTTTACGGGCAGGATCAACTAATACGTCCCATAATCGGCTTTCTTCGTCCAGTTCTCTCAAAAGAAATACTCTGATTTTGGCACCGGTTTTTTCTTTTTCTCCGTATAGAAGGGCCGGGAAAACCTTAGTGTTATTTGTAACAAAAAGATCACCTTCATCAAAATAATCAATAATATCTTTAAATATTTTATGTTCGATAGTCTGTTTTTTTCTATTAAGAATCATTAAACGGGATTCGTCACGTTCGTCAGTTGGGAACAAAGCAATTTGTTCTTGCGGTAAGAAATACTTAAATTGGGATAACTTCATTTACTTTTTTTTTGCGCGGCAAAGATACTATTTTATGAGGGCTTTGTCAAGGGGCACTAAGTATTAAATTATCAACAGCTTATTAAAAGAATATTGACAAAAAATTAATTATTTTGAAATCATTCGAGAACTTTAATTGCATCCTCTACCCTAAATTCGCCAATTCTGGTTCTCCTAAGGGCAGTAAGATGTGATCCGCTTTTCAACGCATCACCAAAATCGCGCGCAATTGAACGGATATAGGTTCCTTTAGAGCAAACAATGCGAAAATCAATTTCCGGCAAAGAAAACCGCGTAATTTCAAACTCGCGGATAGTAATTGTTCGCGACTTAATATCAACTTCTTCCCCTTTTCTTGCAAAATCAAAGGCGCGTTTTCCATCAATTCGAATAGCTGAAAATTGAGGAGGAATCTGTTGAATCTCACCGAGAAAGTTTTTTGTGGCTAGGTGAACCATCTCTTCTGTTATATGCAAATAGGGAAAAGTTTCATCTACAGGTTTTTCCAGATCGAAACTTGGGGTTGTGGCACCTAAAAGTAGCGTTCCGGTATATTCTTTTTCGAGAGCCTGATAACTATCTATTTTTTTTGTAAAAGAACCAATGCAGATGATGAGAACTCCGGTGGCTAAGGGATCTAGTGTGCCGGCATGACCTACTTTGATTTTTGTTTCGTACTCTCTTCTAATCATCTTTTTTACTTTACTGACGAGGTCGAAAGAAGTGCACTTATAAGGTTTGTCAAACACAAGAACATCCCCTTCCAGATTCAAATCTAAGGGTGGCAAGGTAAATCTTGACTCGTGAATCATCTTTTTTAACATAGAGAAAAGATAATTGCTATAGAACCAATAATTGCACAGTAAATAGCAAACCAAATCAGGTTGATTCGTTTTACCAAATTAATCATGAATTTACAAGCAAAGAGTCCTGCCAAATAGGCAGCTATAAAGCCGGCTAAAAGAGATGCTGCTGGAATACCTGATGAGACAACTGAAAATTCACCACCAACGATTCCTAGAAATGTTTCTCCCAGAATAGGGATAAGTACCATTAGAAAAGAAAATTGAGCGATTTCTTCTTTTTTGACACCCAGCAATAAGCCTGTAGATATGGTTGCTCCGGAACGTGATAACCCGGGTAGTACTGCAATTGCCTGAGAAATACCAATGATGAATGCAGAGCCAAAGCCAACACTTTTACGTTCTTTAAATTTCACAAAAGTGGTCATAGAAAGCAAAACAGCGGTCACTAAAAGCATAATACCGACAAGAAGAAGACCTTCACCGAAAAAGCTTTCAACAGTATCTTTAAAAAAGAAACCAACAATCATCACAGGTATCATCGATAAAAAGATTTTAGCAATGTATTGTGTTTCCGGATTCCACTTAAACTTGAAAAACTTAACAAAAAGGTTCGAAATTTCTTTCCACAAAATAGTGATAGTACTTAGTACTGTGGCTGCATGAACGACAGTTTCGAAAACAATATTTTCATTTGAGGTAAGACCGAGCAGCTCTTTCCCGATAATGAGATGGCCGCTACTGCTGATTGGTAAAAATTCTGTTAGTCCTTGAATAAGACCTAAAATAATGGCCCTTAGTATATCCATAATTGAGAAAAAAATAAAAAAGTTACCTTATTTTTCAACTTCAGGTTCATTTTCTTTCTTTTGCCTCGGATGATACATGATGGCAAAAATTTCAGTAACCAATCCTAAGAGCATCAACGTAGGAGCTACAATTAGTCGCTGGGTATTAAAAATCTCAGGGTTAAATTCAGCATCACCGGGAGCTTTTCCTCCACTGAACAAAATATAGCCTAAAACAAGAATAATAACGCCGGCTACCATTAGAATATAATTCATTTTTCTAAATAAAGGGGGCTTATTTACAGCATTATTCTGCTTGGAAATATTGGGTTTTAATGGTTCTTTTTTTTCAACATTTATAATTTGTGCCATAATTTAATAATGTTAGATATTTATAAATATAGACGGTCCAGTTTCATTTTTATATATTTATTCACGGATATGACGGATACAAAAATGGTAAAGAGTATGCTGAAGACAAATATTCCCAATAATATCAGGGAAATATTTAAAATGTAAGAGAAATCAATAAATTCAGGTAAATAGAGGTTCCCTTGATACAAAACAAAGCCGAGGAAAATAAGGGCAATAAATCCTCCCCAAACACCTTGCACAAAACCTTTGAATATAAAAGGTCTTCTGACATAACCACGGGTGGCTCCAACCAGTAGCATACTTCTAATATTGAATCTCTTTGCATAGATATTTAGTCTTATGGAGTTGGCAATCAATAACATTGAAATTATCATAAAAAGCACACAGATACCGGTAATGACAATTTGATAAGTATAGCTGCTATAGAAGGACTGCACAATAAATTTTGGATACTGAACATCCTGCACAGCCTGATTTTGTTTTATTCTTTTGGAGATGATACGAAGAGAGTCCGCATTGGCATAGTCGGGGTTAACACTGATAATAATGGAAGCATTAATAGGGTTGGTAATGATTTCAGTATAATTATTTCCAATAGTTTTAATAGCTTCTTGGGTATTATCAGCACGCGACGAAACACGGGAAGAAGAAATAAATGGCTCTAATTTCATTTCTTGTTCTAGTGCCATAATATCGGCTTCTTTAATTTCGGAATAGAACAATATCTCCATCTCAATTTTTTTAGAGATATTATGGATATACTGAGTGGAAAAAAAAGCAAAGAAAACCAACATGCCGATAAGAAACATGGTGAGGGCGATGCTGAAAATAGATCCAAAAGCCGAAAAACGGAGACGGGCTTTGGTAATCTTGTCAATTGAATCCGGATATTTGGTCATATATGATGATAATAATTTACTGTTGGCAAAAATACGAAAAAATAAATATCATGGTAAAGAGGAAAATAGTAATATAGTATAATAGTTTTTAATGGATTATCATTTATAAAATGATACTATTATTTAGTTAAAACATTATCAACAGATTATCTGCAAAAATGTAAACCCTGAAATGTATCAGATAATGTTGTAATAATCTGCGTTTGATATGTAGATTAAAATTATCCCTTGAGTACTTTGAACAAATTAACTAAGCCTGTGGCAACATTGACAGCGGCAGTTGAAGTGGCAGAAGTAGAAGAAGTGATGCTGTTTAATCCGGTAAGCGATAATAATGAATTTACTGTTGACATGGAATTAGTGTTAATTACCAATCCACTGGATCCTGTAACTAATCCGGCAGCAAAAGCTTTTTTGTAAGTAGCATTATTCTTATTATCCCTGAGTGCTTTAGTGTAGGTTGCCAATTCCACTACTTTAAGGAGTGTGTTTGAACTAGTCATATTAATTTTGCCGGTTGATTTATATTGTGAATAGAGACTTGCCAATGTTTTTCCACAAGACACCCCTGCAGCTGTGGCGGCAGCATCACTGCTTGTAATGGTTGAAACTGTACTACATGACATTAAAGAAAAAAGTGCAAATAATAAAACTGAAATTCCGATTTTTTTCATAATGTAAAATTTTAAATGTTAATACTATAAATAAATAAGTTTGAGATTGACATAGCTTTCATCTAAATTTATTTAATGACAAATATACAATATTTTATGTTGCAATAAATTAATTTCTGATAAATCCATATTATTCCTCAGATATTTAATATAGACAGAAAAGAATAATCGGATAAGTTGTTATTATTTGATACTAAAAGAAACTACTGTTCATTTCAAATGTAAAAATCAAGTAGCTTTTACATTAATATATTATAACCAATTAAAAAATAGCAAATTTCCAAATTAATTATCCCACCTTTTTCTATTTCTCAAGATATCAATTGCCAAATAAATAGCATTTCGCATTGATTGCGGAGAAGCTATGTTTTTCCCTGCCAAGTCATAGGCTGTTCCATGTGATGGAGAAGTTCTGACAATCGGCAATCCGGCTGTATAATTCACTCCTTCTTCCATTGAGAGTAATTTAAAGGGAATCATCCCCTGATCATGATACATAGCTAAAACAGCATCATATTGAAAGAACTTTCCTGAACCAAAGAAACCATCTGCCGGAAACGGTCCAAAAGCATTTATTTTTTCATCAAAAGCCTTATTAATTGCAGGAATAATAGAATCTGTTTCTTCTTTTCCGATTAAATTATGATCACCGCCATGAGGATTCAGAGCTAAGACAGCAATTCTTGGATTAGTACAAGCAAAATCAGTAACAAGAGAATGATTCAAAACACGTAATTTTTTCAATATCAAATCTTTGTTTATTTCCTCAGAAATTTTGGCAATAGGAAGATGATTTGTAACAAAACCGATACGAATATTATCAGCAACCATCATCATCATAGTTTCGGGAGCATTAAAAAAATTAGTCAAATATTCGGTATGTCCCGAAAATTTAAAAGACTCAGACTGAATATTATTTTTATTAATCGGACCGGTTACAATAGCATCAATCAATTTATTTTTCAGATCGCGGCAGGCACTATTAAGAGCCAACTCAGACATTTGGCCAGCAATTTCTGTAGAAACCCCCAACTCAATCTTAACTTCATTGTCCAGCAGATTAATAAGGTTGCTGCTTTTTAAAGAGGCCTGATCGGCAGATTTTATAAAATGAAAGGCGAAATCACCTAGTTCAAGAGTCTTTCTATGGTAGCTGGCAACTTTTGCCAATCCATATACAATGGGTGTGCACAAATCCAGTATTTTATTATCACACAATGCTTTCATGATAACTTCATACCCAATGCCATTGATATCACCTTGAGTAATTCCAATTTTAAATAACGAATTTTCTGCCATAATAAATCAGATTAATAGGATACAAACTTCACAATTAATGAAAGTAAACAAAACGAAACAAATCAGACAGCTTTAACTTCATATTCTTCATAACCTTCAATAATATCGCCTACTTTGATATCGTTGAAATTTTCAATATTCAAGCCACAATCCTGTCCGGCAAGAACTTCTTTGACATCATCTTTAAATCTTCTGAGAGATCCGAGTTTTCCGGTGTAAATAACAATACCGTCCCTGATAAGATGGATTTTTGAATTACGTTGTAACTTCCCATCAAGCACAAGACAGCCGGCCACGTTTCCAACTTTAGTAATTTTAAAGACTTCGCGGACTTCGATATTACAAATAATCTTCTCCTTAATTTCCGGAGTACGCATACCTGCGATTGCGTCTTTTATTTCGTTGATAGCATTGTAAATAACCGAATAGATACGGATATCAATTTCTTCCTGTTCTGCTAGTTTTCTAGAACCGGGAGAAGGTCTTACCTGAAACGCAATAATAACGGCATTTGAAGCAGAAGCCAACAAGACATCACTTTCGGTCACTGCTCCGACGGACTTGTGAATTACATTTACCTGTACCTGTTCGGTTGACAATTTCAATAAGGAATCGGAAAGCGCTTCAACTGAGCCGTCGACATCACCTTTAACAATAATATTAAGTTCTTTAAAATCACCAATGGCAATTCTTCGTCCTATTTCATCCAGTGTAATATGTTTTTGAGTTCTTAATCCCATTTCGCGGGTGAGCTGAGCTCTTTTGGTAGCTGCTATTCTGGCGTCGTGTTCAGAATTTGCCACTTTGAAAACATCCCCGGCCTGGGGAGCCCCATTCAAGCCAAGTAAAAGGACCGGAGTAGCAGGACCTGCAAATTTAATTTGTTGATTTCTTTCATTATAAAGAGTTCTGACTTTCCCATAACAAGCTCCGGCAACGATTGGATCTCCAATTCTCACAGTGCCATTTTGAACCAGAACCTTTGCCACATATCCTTTTCCTTTATCAAGGGCTGACTCAATAACTGTGCCTATACCCGCACGATTAGGATTAGCACTTAATTCAAGCAATTCAGCTTCTAAAAGCACTTTTTCTAAAAGTTCATTAACATTAGTCCCATGTTTTGCATCAATTTCCTGACATTGGAATTTACCACCCCAATCTTCAACCAGAATATTCATATTGGCTAATCCTTCCTTGATCTTTTCCGGATTGGCTGTAGGTTTATCAATTTTAGTGATGGCAAATACCATTGGAATGCCAGCAGCCTGGGCATGATTAATGGCTTCAACTGTCTGAGGCATAATTGAATCATCGGCGGCAATTACAATAATACAAAGGTCTGTCACCTTAGCTCCTCTTGCACGCATTGCGGTAAAAGCCTCGTGACCGGGGGTATCCAAAAAGGTTATTTTTCTACAATCTTGTAGAGAAACCTCATATGCCCCAATATGTTGGGTGATTCCGCCTGCTTCACCGGCAATTACATTTGATTTACGGACATAGTCGAGCAAAGAAGTTTTCCCATGATCGACATGTCCCATTACAACCACAACAGGGTGCCTTGGTTCCAAATCCTCGGGTTTATCAACTTCGTGCAAAGCGGCATCCTCATCAGAGTCTGCTCCAACAAATTCCACTTCATATCCAAATTCATCCGTTAGCAAAGAAATGGTTTCAGCATCCAAGCGTTGATTAATTGATACTGTTAGTCCAACACTCATACAAGTTGCAATAATCTTGTTTATAGATACATTCATCAATGTTGCCAACTCATTAGCCGTAATAAATTCAGTAACCTTTAGTATTTTTTGTTCTTCGAGTTCCTGTTTTTCGAGTTCACGCATTTCATCATGAATATGCTGTCTTTTTTCTTTCCTTCGCTTTGACGTTTTGGACTTTCCAAGCGGTTCAAGACGTTGCATTGTCTCTTTTATTTGTCTGTCAATATCCTCTTTAGAAATTTCCTCTTTTTGAAATTCAGGTTTTTTATGGACTAGCTTATCAGAATCCTTTCCGGGTTTAATGATAGCCGATTTAATTCTTTTTCTCTTCTTGTTTTTCTTATTTACATCGGAAGTCTCAGGAGAAGCAGGATCTTTTTTTACAGGTTCTTTTTCTTTGATTTTTACAACAGGTAAATCAATTTTGCCCATAATTTTGGGAGCCTGTAGTTTAGTATAGGTAGTTTCAATATGTTCAATTTTATGAACAGGAGCAGGCGACTCTTTTTGTGTGTCAGGAATAATAACTTCTTCAGGAACAGGAGTTTCTGTTTCAGGAACTGTTTCAGAGGGAGATTCAGTTATGGGTTCAGGAATTATTTCTGCAGGTTGAATTTCGGGTTCTGAAATAGCAACCTCTTTTTTCTGTTTTGAACTACTCTTTTTCTTTTTCCCGGGTAAATTTTCAGGATCAATCTTATCAACAATTTTGATTTTAATTTTGATAGGTTCAACTACAGTATCGATATGTTCAGGTTTCTTCTTTTGAATTTTAGTAGTTGGTATTTCTTCTACAACAGTTTCTTTTTCAACATCGATCAATTTTTCAGGAACATCAATGATTTCAGGAGTTGTTTCTGTGGGTGGGGGGCTTTGAGTTTTTTTCTTAGGCGAACTCTCTTCTATATTAATTTTTCCAACGATCTTAAGAGTATTTACTTCCACCTTGTATGGATGACTTTCTTTAGGGGGAGTGACCGGAAGAGGCTGAACCTGAGTTTCTTGTTTAGGCTGAGGCACTTCAGGGGGTGTAGAAATAGTTTCTGTATCTTCACCTGTTTTAGCCTTGGCAAAACCGCCAATATCAATTTTTTTAATTTCACTCTTAATCTTTTTTTCTTCCTGAAATTCATTCACCAGAATATCATACATTTCAGGGGTAAGTTTCGTATTGGGAGTATCATCAATATTAATGCCTTTTTTCTTCAAAAGGGCAACAATGGAACTTGATCCAACATTGAATTCACCGGCTGCTTTTCCAAGTCGTGGTATTTTCCTCTCTTCTTCCATATATTCTAATTTGTTTGATTACTAAATAATTTACCTGAAAATTTCAAGAATAGTGCAAAATATTTTATTCCACATCTAATTCTTTTTTTATTGAAGCAAGCATTGCATCAACAGTTTCTTCTTCGAGGTCTGTTCTTTGAATAAGTTCTTCGCGAGTATGTTTAAGAACACTTTTTGCAGTATCACAACCTATATTTTTAAAAGCATCAATAACCCATTGATCGAATTCATCACTAAATTCGTTCAAGTCAACATCTTCTTCTTCAGTGATATCATCTCTAAAAACATCGATTTCGTAGCCTGCAAGTTTACTTGCGAGTTTAATATTATAACCACCTTTTCCAATTGCAAGAGAAACTTGATCAGGTTTCATATAAACATTGGCCGTTTTATTATCCTCATCTAATTCGATAGAAGTGATTTTAGCGGGGCTTAATGCTCTTGAAATCAAAAGTTTAGTATTTGTAGTATAGTTAATAACATCAATATTTTCATTTCTTAATTCACGAACGATACTATGAATTCGACTCCCTTTCATTCCGACGCAGGAGCCTACAGGATCTATTCTATCATTACAGGATTCAACGAGAACTTTAGCACGTTCTCCGGGAGAGCGAACTACATTTTTAATAGTTATAAGACCATCGTAAACTTCGGGGATTTCAGCTTCCATGAGTCTTTCAAGAAACGAAGGGGCTGTACGTGAAATAATGATAACAGGAGAAGCACCTTTCACTTCAACTTTAAGAACTACTGCAGTAAGGCTATCACCTTTTTTATATTTATCGGTAGGAATTTGTTCTGATTTTGGCAAAACCAGTTCAACACCTTCTTCATCCAATACTAATATTTCTTTACGCCATACCTGACTTACTTCACCGGTAATCAATTCACCAACACGATCTTCATATTTGGAATAGACCATATCTTTTTCATTTTCCATGATTTTGGAAATAAGATTTTGACGAATTGCCAGAATTTCACGACGGGCAAAGTCAGATAGCTTTATGTTTTCCATCAATTCTTCTCCAACTTCAAAATCAGGTTCAATTTTGACTGCATCAGATAATGCAATTTCTGTAGATTCATTCTCAACTTGACCATCTTCAACTATATTTCTGTATCGCTGAATTTCTAGTTCCCCTCTATCTACATTTATAATAATCTCAAAATTGGCTTCAGGACCATATTTTTTTGTCAAGGCAGAACGAAAAATATCTTCAAGAATGCGCATTAAAGTCTCTCTTTTAATACTTTTAAATTCTTTAAACTCAGCAAAAGTCTCAATTAAATTTAAGTTGTCTTCCATTTGTCTTATTCATTAATATTATTTCTATTTCATTATTGTTATTTCACTTTTTTTCAAAAATAATGGGGACATTCGTCCCCACTTCCAACCTTTCACAAAAAACTCCCACATGAGTAGTGAGAGTGTTATGTTGTCCAACCAGGATTCGAACCTAGACAGACAGTACCAAAAACTGTAGTGCTACCATTACACCATTGGACATCGTCTTTTTTGTTTGAGGCTGCAAAAATACAACTTTTTTCTTTACATGTTTAACTACCATTAATTTTTTTGTTTTTTTTTGTACTTTTCCCCTATAAATTCTTTCAAAGAACGTTATAAAAGATATCCTATTATTGTATCGCCTTTGGATTGCGATTTTCCCCTGCGAGTTTGGCTTTTCCATTATTTAAAAAAAGCATTAACTCATGTTTGTGTGCTTATGCCCATTCGGACAAGTAACATTGGTCACTTTGTAAACGGGGTTTTTGTTTGATCATTCAAACAAATTGCCACCAAAAAAGAACACGACCTTTACGCTAAAATAATTATTTTCAATAAATTAGTTTTTTTGCCCGTTCTATTTCTCGTTCGTGATATTTGATTTTATGTTCCACTTTCACAGGATCATAAATACGTATTAGATTGGGATTGTATTGCGTCTTTTCGCTCAAAATATGCCAAATGATTACTAACATTTTTCTTCCAATGGCAATTAATGCTTTTTTTCTTGATTTTCTCATTGCTAATTTTTGGAACTTGTCCATAAAATAACTTCCTTTTGTTCGTGTAGCTGCCCAGCCAACCTGAACGATAATCGCACGCAGGTGTTTGTTGCCTTTAGTTGTAGCGGTACTTTTAAATTTGCCGGCGCTTTCATCGTTTCTCGGACGCAGTCCCGTCCATCCAGTAAATTTCCCGCTATTTTCAAAGACACTCATGTCTCCTCCTGTTTCTGCTATAATAATCATTGCTGATATTTTGCTCAAACCCGGTAGTGTTGTCAGATTATTAATTTCTTCACTGAAATGTTCATCACACAACTTTTGCATTTCGCTGAGGTATAATGCTATTTGCTTTTCAAACAAATCGAATTGTTGTTTACAGGTCATCAATTTGATCTGGTGATAAGCTTTCATATTGCCCGTCAAACATTCACATAATTTTCCCGATTTCTTGTTTTCGCAATTGCCATAGACTAACTTAACAAGCTTTTCCGGATCTGTTTCTCCACGTATTAACGCTTCAACAACCTGTATAAAGCTTTTGGAATCAATGTTGCTGATACAACTGCTCAAACGGATACCACTCATTACTAAAATTCTGTCCATTTTGGTCAAAACCTTTGTGCTCTGATTCACTAAATTGCGATATTCTCGAGTATAGGTACGAAGTTCCTGTACTAATGGTGGTGGCACCAGACTGCCACGCAACATGTTCTTATACAGTAACTCGGCTATCCATTGTGCATCTTTGGCATCGCTCTTCCTTCCGGGCATTTGCTTGATGTGAAGTGGATTGATCAATTTTAAATCAAATCCCATTTCATACAAAATGTCCCATATCGGAACCCAATACGTTGAAGTGCTTTCCATTGCTACATTTTTCACGTCCTCCGATTTTAAGTATTGTCCCAAAGAACGAATCGACAATGTCGTAGTCGAAAATTCTTTCACGATGGAATAACTTTTTCCGTCGTAAATTGCACAAAATATACTATCTTTGTGCACGTCTAAACCTGATGTTTTCATATTCTATTATTTTTAATTAGAAACCTTAAAAATAAAAAAATCGGGCTTAGACTCTTTTATTCACCGCAAAACACTTGAATCCTATGTAATTTTTATTCGGTTGTGTGTAATTGAATATTTAATGCTAACTTTGGGAGCTCTCTCTTTGGGTATCGGCTATCTTTGGATTGCTCCTTACTATTCTGTTGCAAGGGTGGCTTTCTATGAAAACTTAAAGGAACTTAGAAAAAACGAAATTTCAGGAGAAACTGCTCCAATCACTGCCTAAAATAAGGCTTAGGTTTTTTCACCAAATAAATAAAGAGCACCGACTTCTCTAATGTCGGTGCTCTTTTCTTTTAAGGATAATCCTCTCTTATATACTGAATCTGAACAATTCAGCCATGATTTTATTACTTTCTTATTTTGGGAAAGGGGAAAAATCTGGAAACATTCTTGCGGTAGGTTTTATATTCAGGATATTTACCGGTACTGATCTCTTCACTGAAGTTTGAACTGCCCTGGAAAAGAATCATGAGTAAAAGAAATCCGGCTATAGTCCAATTTAACCAAAGTCCGCTTGCGGCAACACTGAAAAAGTAAAAAGTTACCCAAATAGCCTGTTCGGCAAAATAGTTAGGGTGGCGACTGAATGCCCAAAGTCCTTTGTCAAGGAATCCCTTTTTATAATCACCGGTCAGCTCTTCGCCGGCTTTGATAAGTTTCCATTTCTTACTCTGGAAATTCCATTGTTGAATATCGGCAATCGTCTCGTATATAATGAACAAGAACATAACCCCCGCCACAATATAGTCGAAATCGTTCATAGGTTTATAGTTACATTGTAGCGCTACTAAGGCAGGTAGAGTAAATAGCAAAATGAGAATATTCTGATAGGTGCAAATAAAAAGCAGGTTAAAAAGCATCCACTTCCAGTGTGGCTGAAACTCCTTTTTCTGACGCAGTGTTTTCCAGCGGTAATCTTCTTCACCTCCCCAGAACTTCCATTGATAGGCCCCTTTCATGCCAAAGTTGACGGTAAGCCTGATGCCCCAAATAGTAACTAAAATAGCCATGATGACTAAACGTAGAGAAAAGTCACCGTAGGAAGCAATTACCCATACATAAATAATAGGAAGAATACTCCATAACTTATCAACCTGGCTGTTATTGCCTGCAAGCTCCCCGACAATAAAAGTATAAGCTATAGAAATAGCAGTAATGGTCAGGAGTGTCCTGAGGACAGACCACTCAAATTCTCCCGGTGTCGGTCCAAAAAAGTAAGCAATTGCCGGAACCGCAAAAAGAGAGATTACTAATAGAATTGCAGTGGAAACGTTTTTCATAAAATTGGGTTTTATTATTTATAGATTAGCTGTCTTGTCCTGTTCTGTCATTATTTATCGCAATAATACAAAATAATGAAATAGTAATACCGAATTTACTCATTATATATCTTTTGATTTTTATAATTTATGTGAATATCAGACAATTAATTTTACTAAAAAAACTAAAAACCCGTGAATCTATTTCTAAAGCATAATCAAAAGCAAAACGGTTGGCGGTTGAGGGGAAGAAACGTTGAGGATTTGGGCAGATGCGAATGTGTCACCTGATGACCGGGTGTTTGAGTTGTCAACCGAAATGGTTCGTTCGTAGAGACGCAAGATCTTGCGTCTCTAAAAATTTTCCGGCAAGTTCGCAGAAAATTGCCGAGAAAGACGTAGCAAAAGAGATCATCGCCAGATTATTCCCGGAAGGGAATACAGCTTGGTAGCATGGAGATTTCGCAAAATACCTTTCGCATTCCGGAAGGAATGCGCCCATCGTTTAACAATCATTCCTCGGCAAGTTCGCAGAACATTGCCGATGACGAAAATTCCTCGTCCTCGTTGAGGAAGAGGTGGCAGCCGGCGACAGGAATACATTACTAATTAGTGATTTCCAAACCGTCGCCGGATGACGGAGAAGGTGTTGTTGATATTAGGATTTGATGATATTTCCCGGCAAGTTCGCAGAACATTGACGACGGAGGAAATTCCTCGTCCTCGTTGAGGAAGAGGTGGCAGCCGGCGGCAAGAAAACAGATTGTAAATTAGCGATTTCCAAACCGTCGCCGGATGACGGAGAAGGTGTTGCTGATATTAGGATTTGATGATATCCCTCGGCAAGTTCGCAGAACATTGCCGACGACGAAAATTCCTCGTCCTCGCCGAGGAAGAGGTGGCAGCCGGCGGCAAGAAATGCTTGTAAATTAGCCACAATCTGACCGTCGCCGAATGACGGAGAAGGTGTTGCTGATATTAGGATTTGTAGAAATTTCCCGGCAAGTTCGGCAGAACATTGCCGACGGAGAGATTCCTCGTCCTCGCTGAGGAAGAGGTGGCAGCCGGCGGCAAGAAATGCTTGTAAATTAGCCATAATCTGACCGTCGCCGGATGACGGAGAAGGTGTTACTGATATTAGGATTTGTAGAAATTTATCGGCAAGTTCGCAGAACATTGCCGACGGAGAGATTCCTCGTCCTCGCTGAGGAAGAGGTGGCAGCCGGCGACAGGAATACATTACTAATTAGTGATTTCCAAACCGTCGCCGGATGACGGAGAAGGTGTTGCTGATATTAGGATTTGATGATATTCCTCGGCAAGTTCGCAGAACATTGCCGACGACGATATTCCCCTCCGGCTTGCTGGAGGGGTGTCAGCAGGCAACAGGAAATTATTGCAAATTAGCGATTTATGTTGTGTTGCCTGATGACGGGGTGGTTCGGACAACTAGGAATAATTCTCAATAATAAAGACTTTTAATTCTTTAAGAACTGTTTCAAGGTCAAATAGAATCATCATATCTGACACACGAAATATTGTCAGACCACAAGATTCAAGAAATTTATCTCGGTTGTGATCATATTCTTCCTTGCCATTATGACTGCTTCCATCAATTTCTATAACAATACTTAAAGATTCTATATAAAAATCCACAATATAATTTCCGATAATTTTTTGTCTGTGAAAATCTATATTGTAAAATTTTCCTTTATGAACATGCTTCCAAAAAATTACTTCCGGAAAATTGCGAGCTTTACGCAGTGCTTTTGCACGGTCTTTTAATAATGGATTGAAAGGTAATCCCAATGAATATTTAGTTTTCAACCTGATCCCGTCAATACTTAGTTCTTTCATAGTTTAAAGAGATAATAGTAGAAAACAAAAATATAAATAAAACACCATACTGTCATTAGGAAACACAAAAACGAACAAGGAAAAAACAATTTCGGTTGTGCACCCTATTTTGTGACCACCCCGTCATCCGGCGACAGATAGAATGTGGCTTATTTATAAGCATTTCTTGTCGCCGTCTGACACCCCTCCAGCAAGTGAAGTGTACCCCAAAAGTTGGACAGGTTATTTAATGTTGTTATTTGCTAATTGCATTCTGAAG
>JAEWNB010000186.1 GCA_023392945.1 Bacteroidota bacterium | reverse complement strand
TTTCAATCTGCTTCCCTGATTGTTCATAAATCTTCAGAAGGGCATTGCCTTGTAAAAGATCAAAATCCCATTTAAAGGTTGTGTAGTTTTGAGCCGGATTGGGCATTACTTCAATCTGATCGGAGGTTATTTTCCCAGATGAGTATGTGTTTGAATTTGGTGTAAAATGATCCTTATTTTCTATTAATTCTTCTTCTTCACATATATCATAAAGAACACACAGTATGTTTTGTGCCAATATCCGACCTCTTCCCGTGTGAGTTTGTGTGTAATCTACTAATTTAGCTATTTCGGATGCCGTTAGTTGATAAATATTACTGTTGTCCAAAGCAAACAAATTCTCCCTGAAAGCAATATATTCCTCAAAATCATTAATTTCATTTTGTTGATCTTCAGTAAGTTTATAATAGTTCAAAGATAAATCATACATAGTATTGTATGCATTTTCAAAATCATTTTCTTCAATGTATCCTTCTGCAATTGTGAAATAATCGGAATAATAGCCTCTTTCGGTTAACATGGATCTTACATAAGTTCTGTTCGTTATACTGTCTTTTAGCGAATTATTCAGCATCATGTCCAACAAGTTGTCTTTTTTGCTGCTGTAATGAGCCAAGTTGCTTTCCAATACGGTACGCAACGACTTGGTGTCCCAATTCTCTCTGACAACATCAAGCATATATTCCGGTAACGGATTGGGAATTTCATAACGTAAAAATTTTAAAAAAGATTCACTTCTGGTTGCATCCACATTGGCCAAACATATTTCAAGATAAATAGCCTGCGGCAAAAGATTTTTTTTCGCAGTTTCTTTTAAAACTTCTTGAGAAACGTACGGCGACTTTGCTAACAGTTCCTGTCTGATCTTCCATACATCATCAGACCATTTTCCCTGTATATCATCCAGTAATTGTTCCGTATTACCGCCGTCAATTTGCTGGTTATAATTATATAACAAAGAAATATACGAATTTCTTGCAGCACTGTACTGCTGACTGATTTGTGACATAGTAAGTGCATCAATACGGCTTAGACAACTGTTGTAAACCGCTGAAAAATCCAAATTCACCATATTATTAACAGTAGGCATTTCTCTCGGATCGTTTGCACTGAATTGATAATTGATACATTGCATTGTATTATTATCATAATTTGTTGTTGCCGAATTGGAAAACAAATTTCCCGCAGATAAATAATATGACGTTGTTCCCTCATCTCTTTCTCCTTGAAAATATCGGATACCTTCATATCTTTCATTTTGATTCATTTCAACAAGAACATCGGATTTGGTAATATTGGTATGATTGTTACATAAAGCTTGCAGTCCGATATAATCAGACACAGAACGATTCATTCCTATAAATTCCTCTCCGATAGTCAAATTTGAAAAATCGTTTTTATAAGTCTGATTACTATTTTCCCCACTATTTCTGATTTTTATTCCAACCGAAGTACCTAAAAATTCTGTATTCCCCATAAATTGATTCTCTTCAAATCTAAAGCCGGTTGAATTGGATGCAATAATACCGGTCTGTTTCGGTAAAAAATCGGCATAACCGATATTGAATTGAGAACGAAGTACAGAAACATTGGTTGTGGCCGACAAATTAATCCCGAATACATTATTGTCGAAATCGGTTTGATCGATATTGACCGTATAATTTCCTTCCGAGCCGCTGACATAAATACCGTAGATAAAACCGTTAAAAGAAGAGCGGTTTTGTTGTTCAGGAGGGCACGGATAAACACCGGAAACATTGCAGGACGGTTTAACCGAAAAGCCCGAATTGAAAGCCAATATTCCCATATTTGCAACGGCTCTTTCCGCCGTAATGGAAGGAAGTATATTTCGTTCATTTGAAAAAGTACACCCGGCAAATCTCACATTTTTAATTGAATTTAACTTTACATGAGCCTGAAACCGTTCATTACTTGTCAAATAATCATTGTTAATAGTAAAAATACAATTAGTAAAATAACTCCGGTTTCCCAATTCATAGCCATTGTTTATATTGTGATATTCTCCGAATTCAACTGCAGTAGCATTATTAATAAAAGAAGCATTTGCCGCGCGTACAATACCGCCGCTACTGTTGGGATCGGTTCCGTCCCAAACTTTAATACCGCACACGGCATTAGAAATAACGGCTCCATTCTTCAATTCCACAATTCCCTGCGCTCCCAATGTAAGTTGGCCGGCAGATGAATTCCCGAGAACCCGAATGCCTTGCCAAGTGGAATCAACATAGGCATTGGTCAAAACTCCACCGTCAAGGACAAGTTTTCCACCGGGTTTTATAGTAATTTTTGCATTTTGCACCATCTCAATTGTACAGGAAATTGTTAAAGTTGCTCCTGAATCAACAATAATATCTTGGTAAAATTTTCCATTATAATCCCACATTTGATTATTTGAAATTATCAGTGGTATTGAAGAATAACCATAAGCGTATTTTCTAAGTGTAGATACTCTTAATGCCCTATGAAGTCTGCCACATTGTAATGCAGAAAAATGCCCTTCATCTTTTGTTCCTCCCATAACTGCGTTAGTACAAGTATTTGTAGAATCATAAGGATCGCATTCCCAGCCTTTGTCATGATAGCAAACATTCGTTGAGGGCTGATTATTACACCAACTTTGAGTCTGTGTACCAAAAATGTCCCATAAAAATTCCGGACTATTAATCAATGTAACTTCACCACTGTAGGTATGCTCTAATCCGAAATTATGCCCAAATTCATGTTTCATATGGATAGCAAAACTCCAAAGATTTTGTTGATTATACTGTCGAATACTTGTAATAGATTGATTTATTGAATTATATCCGCTGGAAGATCCTGCTACCGTTGATCCTATTATTCCTTCATTAAGAGATAAATGGTAATTAAAGTTATTTAGTCGTTCCGGATAATTTGCAATCATATAAAGTATAAATGGTGTTGACCCAAAGGAATGAGCTAAAGTGCTATCATTGTAATAATAAACAGTATCTAATTCAAATCTCACTTTTGTATCCAGAATAAATTCTGCATTGCTGACAGGATCACTATAAATTTGATTTACTGCAAATTGATAGTTTAGATAATTAAAAAGCATTCTTAAACTGTCACGAAAGGCAGGTGTATCTAGCCAGTAACTACCTGTGCCATCATTTTCTCTCCAAACATTTACATTAACCTTTATTGTTACTATTGGCGTTATTGAATCGGGAATTGTTTTGACCCGTAAAAAAACGAGGATTTATTATTATTAATTGAGTTGCAAATATACATTATTTTTTATTAAACCAAACTTTCTAATTATTTTGTAGTATATTGATTATTATTGTTTTATGCCGT
>JAEWNB010000108.1 GCA_023392945.1 Bacteroidota bacterium | reverse complement strand
AAAGGACAGGAAAATATCAAACGGGCACTGGAGATAGCTGCAGGTGGCGGACACAATGCTATCCTCATAGGGCCGCCCGGCTCCGGAAAAACCATGTTAGCCAAAAGACTCCCCTCCATATTGCCACCACTGACACTTAATGAGTCATTGGAAACAACTAAGATACATTCTGTTGCCGGAAAAATGAGTAGATTTTCATCACTAATTTCAGTCAGACCTTTCCGGGCACCTCACCACACAATCAGCGATGTGGCTCTCGTGGGGGGAGGAACTCAACCACAACCCGGAGAAATATCACTGGCCCATAATGGGGTGTTGTTTTTGGATGAACTTCCCGAATTTAAAAGAACAGTTCTCGAAGTGATGCGACAACCACTCGAAGATCGCTTTGTGACAATTTCACGATCAAAATATACTGTTGAATTTCCGGCCTCTTTTATGTTTATGGCTGCGATGAACCCATGTCCGTGCGGAAACTACAATCATCCGGGGAAACCCTGCACTTGCGGTCAGGGTGAAGTTCAGCGCTATCTCAATAAGGTCTCCGGACCACTGATGGATAGAATTGACATACATGTGGAAGTTATTCCGGTTTCTCACGAAGAGCTGGCATCAACAAAGCCGGTTGAAAAAAGCGAAACTATCCGAAAAAGAGTGGTGGCAGCGCGGCTAATTCAAAGAGCAAGATTCAATAAATTTGAAAATATATTTTGTAATGCCCAAATGAGCAGCAAGATGGTGAGAGAATTCTGTGTAATTTCTGAGGAAGGCCAAGAGCGACTTAAACAAGCCATGGAACGACTGGGACTATCAGCCCGCGCCTACGACAGAATATTGAAAGTTGCCCGAACTATTGCCGACCTGGAAAGTTCAACAGAGATAGAAATTGATCATCTCTCCGAAGCCATCAACTTTCGAAGCCTTGACAGGGACAATTGGGGCAAAAAATAGCATCTCTCAATGCGCAGTTGAATTGTTCATTACTAATAAATTTTTCAGAATGAAAATACATTAATACACTCACTAACAATTTGTTAAACTAAAATAATCAAACCTATGCAACACACAACAATTAGACCAAACACTTACACTCAAATTTACATCCATGTAGTTTTCACAGTCCAAAACCGTGCATCTTTGATTTCTGATAAGTGGCAGGAACGACTATATAGATATATTATTGAGATTATTAAAAATTATGGAGAAAAAGTCATCATAATCGGCGGAATGCCTGATCACATACATATCTTTTACAGTCTTGAGAACACAACTTGTTCAGTCGCAAACCTAATGAGGGCAGTAAAGGGAAAGTCGTCACATTGGATTAATGAAAACAAACTTGTCATCGGTCGCTTCGAATGGCAAACCGGTTATGGAGCATTCTCTTACAGCAAATCATCGATAGACAATGTCGTGAAATACATCCAAAATCAGAAGAAATATCATACAAATAAAACCTTTATTGAAGAATACAAGGAACTGTTACAAAAATTCGGTATTAAATATGAAGAAAAGTATATCTTTCACGCAATTAAATAATTGCGAAGTTCCCTGGGTGCAATTTTATTCTACCCAAACATAATAAGAATTATTATTTTCAATAATAATTCTATGTTACGATTTATAAAGAGCCTTATTATCTAAGGAAAAAATATTCATTTTTTTCCACATAAATTCGCTAAAAAGATAAATAGGATAAGCCGTAATAAATCCGAAAATCATATCAATAACATAATGAGCCTTAATATAAACAGTAGATAAAGCCAGTAAAATTGAAAAAACGAACAAGATTCGGTAAAATGGACGACAATGCTTCCAGAGAAAAATCATATAAATGGTCATCACTCCAACATGAGAACTGGGAAAAGCTCCTGTAGGTTTCTCTCCGAGGAATTGTATCATAAGTAAAAATTTTCTCATAACTCCTTCGACAGGCAATACATTATGTTGACTGCAAACAAAGAACTGAGGTCCTTCAGAAGGGAGAAAAATAAAAAAAAGATAATAAACAAAAAAAGAATTCAGGACAAGAAAGGCAAAATTAAAAGCTTTCTCAGGCTCAGTAGTAAGAAAATAGAGATTAATTGAAAATATAGCAATGTAATATGACATATAAGAAAAATTCATTAGTTCATTAAACCATGGTTGGGGCATCCATTGCGAAAAAAGCATACTCGGCTGACACCCGAAAAGCCATTGATCGGCTGCTATCAACCATGGGTCAATACAAGTAAGAAAGAGCTGATTATAATAATAAGTTTCAGAATACCAGTAAATTATTAAAACAAGAGGGGCTATCTGTCTAAAATATTTCCAAAATACTCCGTTTGAAAACTTATCAAACAAAACAGTAGCAATCAAAACTATCATAACAGTAAGCCTTGCCAAAAGCAAAGATTCAGGTGAAATATGCCTGACTGAGCTTTTAAAAATCAATATATAAATGCCCGTAAGGATTATCCAGAGGATGGTGATTATTTCTATTGGATAAAGTTTCTTTAAAAAAGAGTTCATAACAATTTTACAAAAATTGCGGGCACAAAAATAAATAAAAGTAATTTCAATTGAAAGGGAACTATCAGTGTCTTTTTTTGAAAATAATTATTTTTTTCGATAGAAATATATAATAGATTATTTAGCCCTTAACATACCAAGATGATACAAATTGTTAATTATTCTTAGATCAACAAGGTTTTACGAATATTAACAAATCAACAAACTAATTATAAGCAAGTTGTATCAAAGAGGCTCTTGATTTCACTAATAAAATGTTGTATATTTGACCTCAACATATAAAATATTGAATCATGAAAAAAACAATAATAACCATAATTTTATCAGTGATTATATTTTGTTCACTGAAAGCCCAAACAGTTCTATATAGTGATAATTTTGACAGTTACACAGTCGGGGCACACTTAGCTCTGCAAAGCCATGGAGCTTGGACAACATGGAGTCACATTGAGGGAGGTATAGAGT
>JAEWNB010000154.1 GCA_023392945.1 Bacteroidota bacterium | reverse complement strand
ACGGCATAAAACAATAATAATCAATATACTACAAAATAATTAGAAAGTTTGGTTTAATAAAAAATAATGTATATTTGCAACTCAATTAATAATAATAAATCCTCGTTTTTTTACGGGTCAAAACAATATTATTTGTAACATAAGTTACCGAAATGATGCTTTCTGAAGTTATACTTTTGCATTGTAAATAAACATAAAAAAGTAATAATCAAAAATATATAACAATGAAAAGAAAAATAATTAAAATTGACGAGGAGTTATGCAATGGTTGTGGACAGTGTGTAGACGGCTGTCATGAAGGAGCCTTGCAGCTTATTAACGGGAAAGCGGCTCTTGTGAGCGAATTGTATTGTGACGGCTTGGGCGCCTGCATTGGCGATTGTCCGCAGGGAGCCATCACTGAAGAAGAACGAGAGGCAGAAGCCTACAATGAAAAAGCAGTAATGGAAAGACTTCTTCCCAAGGGGATAGAAGTGATCAAAGCACATTTAAAACATCTGAACGACCATGGAGAAACAGGCTTACTTCAGGAAGGTATGGAATATCTTGTTGAACATAATATCCCTATTCCTGCTTTTAAGCAAGAGCATTCAGAGAAGAAGGCATGTGGTTGCCCCGGAGGCAGAGAACAGGTTTTTGATTTACCCGCAAATTCTGAAAATGTTCAGGTAAAAGCCGCAAGTACTTTGCAACAGTGGCCTGTTCAGCTTCATCTTCTTTCTCCTATGTCTTCCTTTCTTAAAGGAGCTGATTTGTTGGTAGCTGCCGATTGTTGTGCTTATACAATGGGAAACTTCCACGCCGATTTTCTAAAGGGAAAAAGATTGGCAATTGCTTGTCCGAAGTTAGACAGTGGAATTGACTCCTATATAGAGAAAATTACCGCTATGATTGATGAGGGCGGCATTAATACCCTTACGGTTATGATAATGGAAGTTCCTTGTTGCAGCGGACTGCTCAAAATCTGTCAGGAAGCACGCAAACAGGCAAGACGCAATATCCCGCTAAAGGTAATCCAAGTGAGTTTGCGTGGAGAAATCATGAAAGAAGAATGGTTATAAAAGTATATAATAAAAAGGGACAGAATTAAATCTGTCCCTTTTGAAAAATATACAATCTAAAAAAATTATTTTCCTTCAGCAAGTTTCTTATAGCCGTTATAGCGCCATAAAGCATTTTCCTGAGTTGCTTTGAAAAGTTCGGCAGCTTCTTCGGGGAATGTTTTCTTGAGAGAGTCATAACGAACTTCTCCGAGAATGAATTCCTGGAATTTGCTCCAATCCGGTTCTTTACTATCTAAAATAAAGCCATTTTCACCCTTTGCTTCAAGTTCAGGATTGAATCTCCAAAGATGCCAGTAGCCACATTCTACAGCTTTCTTTTCCTCAAGTTGAGAATGAGCCATACCGATCTTGATGCCGTGATTGATACAAGGAGCATAACAAATAATGATGGAAGGACCGTTGAATGCTTCAGCCTCTTTAATAGCTTTGAAGTATTGTGCCTGATTAGCTCCCATAGCCACTTGAGCAACATAGACATAGCCATAGGATTTAGCAATCATGCCGAGGTCTTTCTTACGGATTTTCTTTCCGGAAGTGGCAAATTTTGCAACTGCTCCTGCAGGAGTAGCTTTTGAAGACTGTCCACCGGTATTACTATACACTTCGGTATCAAGAACAAGCACATTTACATTTTCGCCGGATGCCAACACATGGTCTAATCCACCGAAACCGATATCATAAGCCCAGCCGTCACCGCCGAAAATCCATTGTGATTTTTTAGCAAGATGGTGTTTCAGTTCAACAATCTGTTTGCAATAGCTACAATCACATTTTTGAGCCAACAGGATAATCTGGTCTCCAATTTTCTTACTTTCAAGCGTATTTTCCCGATTTTCAATCCATCCACGGAATAAATCCTTTAGTTCAGCAGAGCAGCAGTTGCATTCTGCGATAGCTTCTTTCATAATACGTTCGAGGCGGTCGCGCATTTGACGAGTTGCTACAGCCATTCCCAATCCATATTCGGCATTATCTTCAAACAAAGAATTTGCCCATGCGGGACCAAAGCCTGATTTTTTATTTTTACAATAAGGAGTTGCAGGAGCCGAACCACCGTAAATGGAAGAACAACCGGTAGCATTGGCAATAATCATCTGTTCACCAAATAATTGAGTAATAGTCTTGATATAAGGAGTTTCCCCGCAACCTGCACAGGCACCTGAGAACTCAAATAAAGGCTGAGCAAACTGACTGTTCTTTACAGAAGCAGTTTTGTCAATCAGATCATCTTTATAGGTAACTTTATGTTGTGAATATTCCCAGTTTTCAGCTTCGTGAAGTTGAGTTTCCAGAGGTTTCATTTCCAAAGCTTTGGTTTTGGCCGGACAAACATCGGCACAACTTCCGCAGCCGTAGCAATCCATTGCTGAAACCTGAACTCGGAAATGCATGCCTGATAGTTCTTTTGGAGCTTTGATTTCGACTGTTTGCATACTCTTGGGAGCATTTTTAAGCTCTTCGTCGGTCATCACAACCGGACGGATGGCAGCGTGAGGACATACCAGTGAACATTGATTACACTGAATACAATTTTCAGGAATCCATTGCGGAATGTTCACAGCAACACCTCGTTTTTCGTAAGCGGTTGAACCTGCAGGGAAAGTGCCGTCAGTAAGTTCATTAAATGCACTGACAGGAAGATCGTTTCCTTTTTGAGCTACCATGGGTTCCATGATATTTTTTACAAAAGCAGGAAGATCACGATGATCGGTTTCGCTCTTTACAACAATATTTGCCCATTCTGAAGGAATTTCAACTTTAATAACATCAGCACCGGCATCAACAGCAGCATAATTCATCTTCACAATCTGTTCCCCCTTTCGACCGTATGATTTGTCAATAGCTTTCTTCATTTGGGTAACTGCCAGATCGTAAGGAATTACACCGGAAATCTTGAAAAAGGCCGACTGTAAAATGGTATTTGTACGATTACCAAGACCTATCTCTTCAGCGATTGCAGTTGCATTGATAATGTACATATTGATTTTATTCACTGCAAGATATTTCTTAACATGATCAGGAAGCTGTTCTTTAGTTCCTTCAATGTCCCAAATAGAGTTATACAGGAATGTTCCGCCTTGTTTCAATCCTCTAAGGCAGTCATATTTATGAATATAGGCAGGAACGTGAACTGCAACAAAATCGGGAGTTCCGACTAAATAAGGAGCCATAATCGGTTTGTCGCCAAAACGAAGATGAGAACAAGTATAACCCCCTGATTTTTTACTGTCATAGTCGAAATAAGCCTGACTATATTTGTTGGTATTGTCACCAATAATTTTGATAGAATTTTTGTTTGCTCCGACAGTCCCGTCAGCTCCAAGGCCATAGAATTTGGCTTCAAAAGTTCCTTTAGGGAGAACAAAGATTTCCGGAAGAATAGGAAGAGATTTATGAGTCACATCATCAACGATTCCAACGGTAAATTGATTTTTAGGATTTGATGATTTAAGATTTTCAAAAACAGACAGAATATGTGCCGGAGTAGTATCTTTGGAAGATAATCCATAGCGACCACCGATAATCATTGGTTTTTCGCAACCACATGGGCATGAGAAATAGGCTTCCACAACGTCTAAGTACAAAGGATCTCCGTTTGCACCGGGTTCTTTGGTTCTGTCGAGGACACAAATACGTTTAACGCTCTTTGGCAAAACATTGAATAAATATTTTGTTGAGAAAGGACGATAGAGATGAACTGAAACAACTCCAACTTTTTCACCTTCGTTATTCAGTTTGTCAACAACTGTTTTAAGAACTTCAGTAATTGAACCCATAGCAATCACCACATTGGTAGCATCGGCAGCTCCGTAGTATGTAAATGGAGCATATTCACGACCGGTGATTTTGCTCATTTCTTTCATATAATCGGCAACAAGATCAGGAATAACATCATAATATTTGTTTTGAGCTTCGCGAGTTTGGAAATAGATATCAGGATTTTGAGCAGTTCCGCGGGTAACAGGATGTTCCGGATTTAAAGAGCGGTTACGATATGCCTGTAATGCATCCCAATCAATTAGATTTTTAACCAATTCTTGGTCAGCAGCTTCCACTTTTTGAATTTCGTGAGAAGTACGGAATCCGTCAAAGAAGTGAAGGAAAGGAACTCTTCCTTTTATAGCTGCAAGGTGAGCTACCGGAGCCAAATCCATAATTTCCTGAACAGAGCCGGTTGCAATCATAGCAAAACCGGTCTGACGAGTACTCATTACATCAGAGTGGTCTCCAAAAATAGAGAGTGCCTGAGCAGCCAATGCACGTGCTGACACATGAAATACACCGGGAAGTAATTCGCCGGCAATTTTATACATATTTGGAATCATCAGCAATAATCCTTGTGAAGCTGTATAGGTTGTAGTAAGAGCTCCTGCCTGTAATGAGCCGTGAACTGCACCGGCAGCACCGGCTTCAGATTGCATTTCAACCACTTTTACTGTTTCACCGAAAATGTTTTTTCTACCATTTGCAGCCCATTCGTCAACATACTCTGCCATTGTTGATGACGGAGTGATAGGATAAATGGCGGCTACTTCGCTAAACATGTAAGCAACATGTGCGGCAGCATAATTTCCGTCGCATGTTATAAATTTCTTTTCTGCCATAACTTTTTAATATTTAATTTGTTATACTGATTAATTTTCTTTTCTTTATTGACTGCAAAACTACACAAATTTTTGCAAATAATGGGTTTATAGAAATTGTTTTTATGCAACCTGTTTGTTCAGGTTATTTTTGCTATTTTTGCATGCGCGTGTATTGTATTATCTGTTTGAATTATTTTTATGAACGATTTTCTTAATTTATTATTCGAACAATTTTCACTCCCCCTTCAGAACCCTGTTCTTATATTTGCCATTATCTTATTGATTATATTGTTTTCCCCTGTTCTTGGGAAAATTAATATTCCGGGTATAATAGGACTTATTATTTCCGGAATTATTATAGGACCATTTGGTTTTAATATCATCGAGAACAATTCAGCCATTGAGCTTTTTTCCACAATTGGGCTTCTTTACATTATGTTTCTGGCAGGGCTTGACCTTAATATAAATGAGTTTAGGAATTATAAATACAAAAGTATTACTTTTGGATTCCTGACCTTTATGATTCCGCTGAGTATTGGTTTTCCTGTTTGTTATTACTTGCTTCATTTCAATATTGACACAAGTTTTCTGACGGCCAGTATGTTTGCCACTCACACCTTGGTTGCCTATCCGATTGTCAACAAACTGGGAATTAACAAGAATAAGGCCGTCGCAATTACGGTTGGAGGAACCATTTTCACAGATACAGCTGTTTTGATAATTTTGGCCGTTATCATCAAAAGTCATACCGGAATACTGGATCAGGTATTCTGGCTCAGACTTGCCATTTCGCTTGTTATTTTTGCCGTTATCATGTTTGCTGTTATCCCATATCTCGCCAAATGGTTTTTTCGTAAGTGGGAAAGTGAGAAACAGTCGCATTATATTTTTGTATTGGCAGTATTATTTCTTTCCGCTTTTCTTGCAGAAATCACAGGATTGGAACCCATAATCGGGGCATTTATTGCCGGATTGGTTCTCAATCCTCTGATCCCTCACTCTTCAACGCTAATGAACAGAATTGAGTTCATCGGAAATGCTCTTTTTATTCCCTTCTTTCTGATTTCTGTGGGAATGATTGTTGATCTCAGGGTTTTCCTGCAAGGACCTACAGCTCTTATTATTGCATTAGTTTTGACGGCAGTAGCTATTTTTGGAAAATGGCTGGCAGCTTTTTTCTCTCAACTTCTTTTCAGGTTTACCTCCAATCAGCGTCAATTGATGTTCGGACTGAGCAGTTCGCATGCTGCTGCAACCTTAGCCATCATCATGGCCGGTTATAGGGTTGGCATCATAGACCTCAACATCCTCAACGGGGTTATTGTCCTGATATTGATAACCTGTATCATTGCCTCTTTTGCCACTGAGAGGGCTGCGAAGAAAATTGCTATCAGCGATGCAGAAAATCTTAAAAACTTTGATGACTATTTATTGCTCAACCACGAGCAAATTCTCTTGCCGATTTACGATTTTCCGCGATTAAATAAATTACTTGATTTTTCGATCTTGATAAAAGACAAGAAAAAACCAAATCCTATTTTCCTGTTATCGGTAGTTCCCAATAACGAAGATTCTGAGCAGAACATTCTCAGATCCAAGAAAATTCTGGATGATTTTATCCAGCTTGCTTCTGCTACAGACGTTAATGTCAAAGGAATGACCACCATTGATCATAATTTAATGGGAGGAATTGCAAGAATATCAAGGGAAATTATTGCCGATATCGTGGTACTCTCCTGGCCTGAAACAAACAACATTATTGACAAGTCTGTCAACTATAAAATACGCAAATTTGCTGATTCTTTAGAAAAATGTCTCTTTATTTGTGATTTCCCGAAAGTGGTTTCGCAAAGCCAAAGAATTGTGTTGATTACGCCTTCTTTTGCAGAACGGGAAGCTTTCTTTGACAAGTGGCTGGTAAAAGTAGCTAAGTTCTCCCAGGAACTAACTGCCCCAATTTTGCACATTGGCAGTCTTGATAGTTTTAATGCTATCAGCAACAAATTAAATACCCTAAGAATTGCTCTTAAAATTCAGCATAAAGAGTTTGATGAGTGGGAAGATTTTTTGGTGTTAGCGCGAAATATCGACAACAAAGATATTGTGATGGTACTCACTTCGCGAAAAGGATTTGTTTCATACAGATCTGATTTTGAAACGATTCCCGAAAAGTTGGAAAAACATTTCAAGTTGAACAACAAAGTGCTTATTTTCCCACAACAGGACAAAACACACACTGTTGAGGTTTACGAAGACATCTCCCCTGAAACTATCAACAAAGGAATCCGGACAATCGGAAAAATCGGAAAAGGTATCAAAGAGGTTTTTACAAAGAAATAATTTTAGAAAAAATAATTACAGGTAATTTTAGTAGTCAACTATCGATTCGACAAACAATTGGGTAATTTAAATTTATTAACCACTAAATTTTTTTTAGTAGCTACTAAATTATGATTTATTAGCTACTAAATTATGATTTATTAGCTATGAAATTAAAATTTATTAGCCACTAAATTTATTTTATTAGCTATGAAATTTAAAATGGGAAAAAATGAGTCTCTTCAGGAATAATTTACCGATGATAATACCATCTCGTTTGCAAACGAAACTTTGTAAATAGATAATTTACAATCTCATATTATCGCCTGCTGCCACCTTTTACTTGACTAAATTAAGGAATAATCTTTTTCAGTAAAGCTAAACTAGTCGTAAAACCCAAATAAAAAGAGTTATAAATTTTACATCACAAGTAGGTTACATCCACGAACCTCAGCACTGTCGAGTCTGCCAAGAAGTTCCATCCCGGAATCATTTTGGCGCCCTAAGTCATCTGTGGCAATAAAAGCACAAGAGAACACATTTGCCAGGTCAATTACATTTATGACCCCTGAAGTTAAATCAGGGGAAGTAAAAAGAGGATCTTTTTCATCCCGCAGATACAGTTTCATCCAGGGAGGAGTTTTAAAAATATTATTTCCGCAGCTATAGGCCTGAGAGAGCAACTCACACATTCCGTATTCGGAATGAATGGTCGGAACACCAAACGAGGTTTTCAGAATGTCATGCAATTCTTCCTTCACAAGTTCTTTACGGAGACCTTTCATTCCACCGGTTTCAAAAACCAGCAGCTCCGGAAAATCCAATCGGTATTTTTCCGCAAAATCAAGCAAAGCAAATGAAACCCCAAAGAGAATTACCTTTTTCTTTTGAAATTGTAACTTTACAAGAGTCTTATATAAATTATCGTATTCATTTAGAAAAAATCCACTGTCAGGGGACCCGGATATTTCAATAAACTTTTTAATCATGTAAATCAGCGAGGAGTCTTCTCTTTCAAGATAACCCGGTAGCAAAGCCAGAAAAATATATTGAGAAGGATCGCCATAAAAAAATTTAAATCCCGTTAAAAAGCTTTTTTCGTATAAGGCTAGTTTTTTTACATAATGATGCGAGGGAGACATCCCGGTGGTACCGCTACTGGAGAAAACAACTTCCGGTTTAAAGGTGGTGGTCACAACTTTTTGTGTTTTAAAAAAGGAAATAGGAAGAAAAGGTATTTTGTCTAAAGAAAAAACATTTTCGTAATCAACCGATAATTTGTCGCAATAATCCCGATAAACGGGGTTTTGTTCGTATTGATAACGGAAAAGTAATAACGCATGTGCCGTAAAGTCATTTACTGAAAAATCCTGAAAAATAGAATGTTCTAGATGTCGCATTTTAAAAATTAAAAAAGAGGTGTAAAAATAATAAAAAAATAGATTGTGAAATCACAAAGAAAAAAATAAATATAAAATCAATAAATACATCAACATTTTATTGTTGCAACTATCTTGAAAGAGGCAAAACACTTTTTTATATCTTTGTTACGTTATTAATAAGTCATTTTGAAGTTGTTTTTCTAATTTCCTGGTTATGAAAAGATTATTTTTTACTTTAATGATTATTGTTTTTTCAACTGTTTCCATTGCACAGCAAACGCCGAAACAAATAAAAGATATTTTAAAAAATTTGGAAAGGTCTGAAGAGGTTGATGACAACTTTTATGACACTGCCTATATCTGTTTAGAGAAGCAAATCAAGAGTTCCACCGGAGTAAATCGTGCAATTTGGCACAGTTGCATGGCAGAATTCCTGGGGGCATATCTTCGTCAAAATCAATATTCCATTTTGCAACGAACGGCTGTTGCAGGAGATAAAAACCCGGATTTCAAAACCTGGGACATTCAGTTATTGGTAAAGGAAATTATTAATCACTACTTAAAATCCCTTGAGAATAAGGATTTGCTTCAGAAGACGGACATTAAACTGTATAAAATTTTGCTTGATGACACCTCTCGTTCGATTGAATACAGGCCGACAGTATATGACTTTCTGGCTTTTCGTGCATTGGATTATCTGAGCCAGCCAATAAATCAGATGCCGATTCCGATAGTGCCTTTCGAAATGAATGAACCAAACTATTTTGCCGACAACAGCATTTTTGCAGCGATGAACATCACCACTCCCGATTCCATTTCCTTTCAGTATCTATCCCTTACCTTAATGCAAGAACTAACTGCTTTTCATCTTGACTCAAAATCAACCTTGCCGCTGATTGATGTCTCCCTAAGAAGACTTACCTATGTGAAAGAAAACAGTAAATTGGCAGAAAAAGAGGAGCTCTTTCTCAATAATTTGCAATTAATGGAAAAGCAATATCAAAATCAGCCCGGATATGAAGATATTGCTTATGCTATAGGGCGCTATTATCAGGACAGAGCTTCTCAATATGATGCACAATTCAATCCCGACTATCAGTGGGATTATGTGTCAGCCATCCGTTGGTATGAAAAGTGTCTTGCTTTTGCACCCAAATCAATGGCAGGTAAAAATGCAAAAAGTTCTATCACTCAGATCATGGCAAAAGAGATAACGCTCTCTTTGCCTTCTCAAATAGCTTCTGATCATCCAACACTTATGACTTTCCAATACAAAAATTGCGATTCTCTTTGTTTGCGAATAATTCCCGTAAATTCAATAAAAGATATTGAAAATAGTGGCAGAAATAGCATAACCTTATTAAAAAAGCTTCTCAAAATGAAGTATGTGAATCATTTTACAATCAAAGCCGTGAACCATAATGATTACCACAGCAAAACGGGAGATGGTATTTTGCCAGCTTTGGAAATCGGAAATTATTGTATTTTGGTTACTCCGTCAGGTTTCGATGTGAACAGGGAAATTGAAGGCTATAGTGCTTCATTTGTTGAAGTTACCAATATTAATGTTTCTTACAGAAAAAACAATAACGAATATCAGTTTTTTGTATTTGACCGAACTACCGGCCAGCCATTGAAGAATGCCACCCTTACTTTTACATTAAAAGAATATGATAATAAAACTTATCATACCTCCACAACCAAGACCAATGAAAATGGATTGGCTTTCTTTACTTATGGAAGTAAGAATAGTTATTATTATTTAGATGCAAAAGTTGAATACGGGCAAGAGCGTTATTATTTAAATGGTCTCTATTTATATAATAGTAGTTATAATAGATATACAACAAAAAATGTGACTTTTTTCACTGACAGGGCCATTTATCGTCCCGGGCAAACTGTTTATTATAAAGGAATAGTCATTGAATCTTCTCCAAAAGAAAATAAGGTTGTGCCGAATGAAAGCGGAAAAGTAGCATTCTATGATCACAATTGGCAATTAATAACAACCAATGATTTCCTGACCAATGAATTTGGTTCCTTTTCCGGTTCCTTTACAATTCCCGAAAGCGGTCTAAATGGCACCTATACAATTCAGGCATTAAATTCAAATTTCCGAATATCAGTTGAAGAATACAAACGTCCTCAATTTGAAATAACCGTTGATAAACCAAAAGATAGTTATAAACTCAACGAAATGGTAAAAATCAGTGGTAAGGTAACTGCCTATTCGGGCTACTCCATTGACAATGCCACTGTAAAATACCGTATAATTCGTAGTGCCAGCTATCCATATAGGCGATGGTGGGACATCCCGATAAAAAGCAATCAGCAGGAAATTGCACAGGGACAGGTGATAACAGACAAGGATGGTAATTATACCTTTGAATTCAAGGCACTTTCTGATTATAGGGATGATAAAATACAAGCAATATATAATTACAAAATCACTATTGACGCCACCGACCTCAATGGTGAAACGCATACTGCTACTTCTTCCATTGCAATAGGAAATATTAGCATGTACATTAATTTAGACGTATCAGAAGAAATCTGCCTTGACAAAACAAATAATCAATTCAGGCTTACCACCACCAATCTGAGTGGAAATCCGCAGGCGGCAGAACTACATTATAAAATTGTAGCTTTAGAGACTCCTGCTTCTTATTTACATGAGAGAAAAAGAACTCAAAATCCGACAGTTCAACTTTTGGATGAAAATCTCCTCAGAAAAACTTTTCCTTATCTTGAACTCAAAGATGAAAACTCAAAAGATAAATGGAAAGAATTGGAAGTAAAAACTTCGGGAACACTTCGGACGCCTGCAGATTCATTACTCATTATTCCCAACCTGCGTTTATATAATGAAGGATATTACAAAATCATCATAACTTCAAAAGATGCCTATAATCAAGAGATTGAGTTGGAGAAAATTATTTTTCTTTACAAAGAAAACTGCAACTATTGCAAGGCCTATGAGCCCATTTGGCTCAATGTGGACAAAGTAACTGCCGAACCGGGGGACAAAATTAAGATTCAGGTGGGAAGTTACTTGCAAAATACATGGGTTTGGTTTGAGATTATTTCCAATGACACCGTATTGAAATCAGAATGGTTAAAATTGGACAAAGGACGTCTTACATATCAATTTGAGGTAAAAGAAGAACATCGCGGAAATCTGATTTTCAACACCTATTTGGGCAATTCCAACTATATTTATAGTCAGTCAGCCAATGTCGCAATTCCTTTTACCAATAAAAAGTTGGATTATGAATTTATTACTTTTCGTGATAATTTACTACCCGGAGAACAGGAAGAGTGGAAAATAAAAGTAAAGGGTTATAAGGGCGAACTCCTGACATCAGAATTGCTTTGCTCCATGTATGATGCCTCACTTGATCTATTTAAATCCAATAAATTTTACTTTAGAGTAGATTATCTCAAAAAAAATCCCTATAATTTTAATTTACGAAACAATAGCTATTATTTATCAAACAATTACTACTTAATTAAAGATCTGAATCTCTCTTTTGAAAATAGAAGATATTATAATTTGGATTGGACAATTGGTCATTATGGCTATTATTTTGGCATGAGAAGTGGGGCAGCTCTTTACGATTCTGATGTTGTAGAAGGTAAATGGGAAATGTGTCCGGCAGTAAATGCAAATTCTAAATCATCAAATTTGGATAATGGGGAGCAAGATATTACAGACTATGAGGTAGCGGAAGTAGAACAGGCAACCCCACAGAAACTCCAAATTAGATCCAACTTCGCTGAAACTGCATTTTTCTTTCCCCAATTAAAAACCGACGCCGAAGGCAATATAATATTTTCGTTTACTATGCCCGAGAGTCTTACCAAATGGAAATTTCAAGGCGTTTCACACACAAAGGATTTGTCTATAGGAACTTTCGAAAAATTTGTCCAAACCCGCAAAGAGTTGATGGTAGTTCCTAATGCTCCCCGATTTTTCCGCGAAGGAGACACACTTTATTTCTCTGCCAAAGTGGTTAACCTCGGAGAGAATGGTTTGACGGGCAATGTGAAAATTGAGTTTTTTAATGCGCTAAATAATCAACCTTTGAACATTCTTCTCGAAGGAGAAAACGAACCTTTTAATGTTGCCAAGGGAAATAGTCAGCAGGTTCAATTCAACATAGCCATTCCAATGGGGATATCTGCCATTTCTTATCGTATCATTGCTACTGCAGGGATTGTTTCCGATGGAGAAGAAAAAATAATTCCGGTACTTTCTAACCGGATGATGGTCACAGAATCTATGCCCTTATATATCAACGGTAATCAAAGCAAAACTTTTGTATTTGAAAAAATGAAGAATAACAGCTCTTCCACCTTGCAGAATTTTAAATATACCCTCGAGTTTACCGCCAATCCTGCCTGGTACGCTATTCAGGCACTCCCCTATATGATGGAATATCCCTATGAATGCAACGAACAGGTATTTAGTCGTATGTATGCTAATGCCATAGCCACTCACATTGTCAACTCTTCTCCCAAAATAAAAAATGTCTTTGACTCTTGGTTGAATGAATCTCCGGATGCTTTTTGTTCTAATCTTGAAAAGAACCAGGAATTGAAAAACCTTTTGCTTGAAGAAACCCCCTGGGTAATGGATGCTCAGAATGAGTCGGTAAAAAAACAGCAAGTGGCCTTACTTTTTGATATTCAGCGAATGGCAAGGGAAAGCAATGAAGCAATTAACAAACTTGAAAAAAGGCAAAGTAGTAGTGGCGGATGGCCGTGGTTCTCCGGTGGCCAGGATAGTTGGTTTATTACGCAGCATATTGTGTGTGGTTTTGGGCATCTGCAAACTTTGGGTATTGACGTTTCTCTCGGAAATAACTCCCTGCGCAAAGCTGAAAGCTTTATTGACGATCAGATAACTTACAATTACAATGAACTCAAAAAAATCAAGAATATCAATATGAATGATAACCATCTGAATTATATGGCCATTCATTATCTCTATGCAAGAAATTTTTATTTAAATAAATACACTATTCCGGCTTCAGCACAAGAAGCCTACTATTATTATCTGGGTCAAGCCAAAAAATATTGGACAACCCAATCTATCTATTCGCAAGCTATGATTGCATTGGCATTGTACCGTGCCGGCGATGAAACTACCTCTAAAAAGATAATGGCGGAGATAAAAGGACGTGCGCAATATAGCGATGAAATGGGAATGTATTGGAAAAAACAGGGTGACGGGTGGTTTTGGTATGAAGCTCCGATTGAACGTCAGGCAATGCTGATTGAAGCTTTTGATGTCGTCATGCAGGATGAAATTTCGGTAGAAAAGATGCAGCAATGGCTTTTGAAACAAAAACAGACTCAAAACTGGGGAACAACCAAGGCGACTGCTGAAGCTTGTTATGCCTTGTTGCTTCGTGGGACAAACCTGCTTGAAGTTGATCCGGAAGTTTCCATTTCCGTGGGCAACAACATCATTGATGTTTCTAAAATGTCAGATGCAGAGGCCGGCACCGGCTACTTCAAGACTTCTTGGAAAGACCAGGAAATCAATGATACAATTGCTACTATAGTTATCAATAAGCCCACAAAAGGGATTGCTTGGGGTGGTGTTTATTGGCAATACTTTGAAAATCTTGAAAATATTACACCGGCTCAAACACCTTTGTCTATTCAGCGACAACTTTATAAGGTTACCTTAAACGAACGTGGAGAAATACTTTCTGCCATCACCAATGCCAATCCTTTGAAAGTCGGAGACAAAGTACGTGTCAGGGTAGAAATCAGAGTTGACCGAGATATGGAATATGTGCATCTAAAAGATATGAGAGCAGGTACATTCGAACCTGTCAATGTTTTATCACGATATAAATATCAGGATAAACTATGGTATTACGAATCTACCGGTGATGCCGCCACCAACTTTTTCTTCGACTACCTGCCAAAGGGAGTATATGTATTAGAATATAATCTTATTGCAAGCCAATCGGGTCGTTTTAGTAATGGAATCAGTACCATTCAGTGCATGTATGCCCCCGAGTTTTCTGCTCATAGTGCCGGAGTTATTGTAAAAGTAATGCCAAAATAGTATCATAAAATCCTATTCGAAATTGAATTTGCAATATAATCATAGTATCTTCGCAACATTATTGTAACATGATTTTGATTTTATTGCAACATTAAATTAACATCGAGAATTATGGATGCTTTTTACCTGATATTGATTATTTTTCTCACGTTATTGGCTGTTTTTGACTTAGTTGTGGGAGTTAGCAATGATGCAGTTAACTTTATCAATTCTGCAGTTGGAAGCAAAGCAGCTTCGGTGCGTATTATTTTAATTATTGCCGGACTCGGCATTTTGGTCGGAGCCTTACTAAGTAACGGGATGATTGATGTAGCAAGGCATGGAGTTTTCCAACCTGCCAATTTTGTCTTTGCCGATATCATGTGCATTTTCGTTGCCTCTATGATTACCGATGTATTTTTGATTGATTTTTTTAATACGCTAGGGTTGCCGACATCTACTACAGTTTCCTTTGTTTTCGAACTTCTCGGAGCCACCTTTGCCATTGCAATACTTCTCATTGTAAATGACCCCACCGGAACGCTATCCTTTGTAAACCTCATCAACACTGAAAAGGCACTGACCATTGTCATGGGAATTTTTCTCTCTGTGGCCATAGCCTTTGTTTTTGGATATATCATTCAGTATATAACCCGTATTCTTTTTACTTTTAATTATAAAAAGAATATGAAATACTTTGCTGCCATTTTTGGTGGGTTGGCTATTACCTCTATTGTCTATTTTATGCTTATCAACGGATTGAAAGACAGCAGTTTTATGACTCCTGAGCTGAAAGCCATAATGCACCGGAACACCGGTTATATTTTGTTGGGTTGCTTCGGGTTCTTCACAATCCTGATGCAAATATTATATTTATGCAAAGTAAATATTCTAAAAATCATAGTTTTGTTGGGAACTTTTGCTCTTGCTTTGGCTTTTTCGGGGAATGACTTGGTGAATTTTATTGGCAGACCGATTGCAGCTATTGAAGCCTATTTGGATTATAAAGCAAATGGTGGTGGCGATATAGCAAATACCCTAAAAATGGATTCTCTGAACGGAGACTCCAATACCCCAGTATACTTTTTGGTTATAGCCGCCATTATTATGATTATCACGCTGTTTACTTCCAAAAAAGCACATCACGTAGTTAAAACAGAGCTTAACCTTTCCAGACAAAATGAAGAAGAAGAAATTTTCAATTCTTCCGGTATTGGCAGAAACTTAGTCAGGGGAACCCGGAAACTATCTGTCTTCTTTTTAACGATAACTCCTGAGCCCATAAAGAAATGGGTTGATAGTCGTTTTAATCATAGCGAGATGATCATGGAAGAAAATGCCAATTATGACCTGCTGAGAGCTTCCGTTAATCTTATTATTGCCGGTATGTTGATCGCCATCGGAACTTCTTTAAAACTTCCATTATCAACAACTTATGTAACCTTTATTGTGGCTATGGGAACTTCTCTGGCAGACAGGGCCTGGAGCCGGGACAGCGCTGTTTATAGAATCAGCGGAATTCTAAATGTAATTGGGGGATGGATAATAACTGCTGTTGCTGCCTTTTTACTTGCTTTTGTAATGGCTCTTTTAATTTATTATGGTCGCATGGTTGCCATCATTATATTAACCGGCTTGGTAATATATTCGCTGATTCATAGCCAAATAAAATTCAGGAAAAAGTCAAAAAATGAAGAAAAGAGTAAAGAAACAATGACTCAATTAATGAACGTAACAAACACCGATGAAGCCTTTCTTCTTTTACAATCAAACACACGCGAAGATATAAATCTAACTCTAGAATTTGTTAAAGAAAAATATCTATCAACCATTGATGCTTTTTGCAGAGAAAATCTGAGAATTTTGAGATCACTAAATACCGACATTGATCTTGAAAAAGAAAGGGTTAAAAAAATAAAACGAAATGGAGCTATGGGTATTCGGAAACTGAGTGATACTGATGCAAATGAAAAAGGATTATACTATTTTCAATGCATTGACTTTATTAGTGAGATTGTTTATTCCTTGAAACGTATTTCGCTCCCCTGTGAAGATCATATTGACAATAATTTCAGCCCTTTGAGTGATGAACAAAAAAATGAAATTTCTACCATTGCTTTTGCAATAAATACTTTCATTGACCAATGTAACATAAAGATTCAGCAAAATGATTATGAAAGGTTAAGAGATATATTGACATCATCTAATGAATTAACAACCGAATTAAACCGTATCAAAAGGGTTCAGTTAAAGCGTCTGAAACAACAGGGTGTCAGCACTAAAGTCAGCATGGTATATCTTACTATTATACAAGAATCCCAAAATATTGTATCCTTTACAACTAACCTTGTAAAAGTGAGCAGGAGATTTCAGGAAAAAATTGAATTATAGTTATTTATTTTCAATCAACAGCGGTCTGTTTCCTTGCCAAGCCTGAATCCATTTAGGAATGGCATTAAAAAGAATAATTAAAACACACGCAACAATAACGACTGTCAAGGAACTGTTTATTATTCCCTGAATACGGGTGGATGATTCTAAAATTTGGGGCAAGTAAATATTTTTCACATTCTGAAAGCCGGCTGTCAGGGTGGTTACACCCACAAAAATCATCGGGAGGATTGTAATCCACGCATACTTTTTCTTTCCATTATTAATGATATAGCTTGTTCCTATAACAAGGGCAATGGTTGCCAACAACTGATTGGCGCTCCCGAACATAGGCCAGATGGTGGCAACAGTCCCCGAATAGATGAAATATGCCCAGGCGAAAACAACCAATCCACTTGCCATCAAGTTTCCGGGCAACCAGTTTGTACGTGCGAAGGGTTTATAAATCTTACCAAAAGCCTCTTGAATGACAAAACGTGCAATACGAGTACCGGCATCAATAGTAGTAAGGATGAACAAAGCTTCAAACATAATAGCAAAGTGATACCAGTAAGACATAAGCTCTTTCATTCCGGGAATCGAAGAAAAAATTTGCGCCATGCCCACTGCCAATGAAACGGCTCCACCGGTACGGCCGACAATATTTTCTCCTACTTCATTGGTAAGTTCAGTAATATTTGACTTCGTAAAACCCATTGATTGAAGTTGAGGCAGTAACTCTTGAAATTTCTCGGGTGAAACATTAATAGCAAAATAATCGTAGGGTAAAAGACTTGCTGCAGCAACCAAAGCCAAAATGCTTACCAATCCTTCAATGAGCATTGAGCCAACACCAATAAATTTTATATCTTTCTCGCTCATAATCATTTTGGGAGTTGTTCCTGAACTTACTAAAGAATGAAAACCTGAGATAGCTCCACAAGCAATAGTAATGAACAGGTAGGGGAAAAGTGTTCCCGGAATAATAGGCCCGCCTCCGTTCACAAATGGGGTAAAAGCAGGCATTTTCAGATTTGGAGCCACTACAATAATGCCGATAGCAAGCATGGCAATAACGGTAATTTTCATAATGGAACTCAGGTAATCGCGCGGCGAAAGCAAGAGCCATACCGGTAGAACAGAAGCTAAAAAACCATAGATGGCTAGTAATATTGTCAACGAATGATGGTCATAAGTAAACCAGGAAGCTATCGAAGAAGTGGGAATATATCTTCCAAAAATCACAGCCAATACCAGCATAATAACTCCAAAGATAGTAGCTTCTACCATTTTCCCCTTTCTGAATTTAGCCATCCAAACACCCATTATCAAAGCGATTGGAATAGTGGCTGCAATAGTAAAAGTACCCCATGAACTTCCGGAAAGTGAATTCACCACAACAAGTCCCAGCCCGGCAAGTGCCACAATTATAATAATGATAACCGCAACAGAAGTGGTTATTCCGCTCATTTTATTGATTTCACATTTTGCAATTTCAGCAATAGATTTCCCGTCGTGCCTGATAGAAGCGGTTAATAGCACCAGATCGTGAACAGCACCGGCCATCACAGCTCCGATCAACATCCACAAAAATCCCGGAAAATATCCGAATTGAACTGCCAATACAGGTCCAACAAGTGGTCCCGCACCGGCAATGGCTGCAAAATGATGTCCGAACAAAACCCATTTATTGGTCGGATAATAATTCTGTCCATCATTCAGTCTATAGGCAGGTGTTACCTTAGCAGGATTCAAAGTCAACACTTTTGCACAGATAAAACTGAAATA
>JAEWNB010000015.1 GCA_023392945.1 Bacteroidota bacterium | reverse complement strand
AGAAAGGATATGCCGGAATTGTGGTCGACATTCCATTTAATCTGACTCCGGGAACGATTTGAATTTCTACTGAATCAGACTCTAGAATTGGCACCTTGCAAGGAACTTCCCATAAACCGATTTTATCCCCATTGGCATATATCCAAACATCTGAGAATTTATGAGAGGCAATGGCTGCTAGCTGATGGGTGTCATAGCTCTCTTCGTGAATAAAATTATAGTTGTACATGTCGATAGGATTCTCCATCGTTTCTTCTGAAATTTCTATAAAAGCGGGAGTAAGATCTGTATTATCACATGAAATAGTGAATAAAGTCAGCAATATTACTATAAAAACAAATAAATTATTTTTTCTCATACTTTTTCTAACGATTAGTTGGATTATTTATTTTGCATATTTATTTATTTTTTTTAAAATATTCGTGGCTGTTTTAAGCGCTTTATATCCGTCAGTTAAAGTGACAGATGGCGAAGTGTTGTTGTCTATACAACTAAGGAAAGATTCAAGTTCAGTCTGAATGGCATTCGTATTTACAATATCTGACTTTTGAATGGTTAATTGTTTTTTCCCTTTTCCATTGCCCAAATCTAAAATCAAAGCAAAGGGATTATTATCTTCATCAATGACATCATCCAGTTTGATAATATCTGTTTCTTTCTTTAACAAGTCAACACTGATATATGCATTGGGTTGGAAAAATCGTATTTTTCGCATATTTTTCAAAGATATCCGACTTGCTGTAAGATTGGCAACACATCCATTTTCAAAACGCAATCTTACATTGGCAATGTCAAAAGAGTCCGTTACAATAGCAACGCCACTGGCTTGAATGTCCACAATAGTGCTGTCTACAACATTGAGAATCAGATCTATATCATGAATCATTAAATCCATTACAACGGATACATCATTTCCCCTTGGATTGAAATTCGCTAATCGATGAGCCTCAATGAACATAGGATTATGAATCAACGGACGTGCTGCTACAAAAGCAGGATTAAATCTCTCGACATGACCTACCTGAACTTTAACTCCCAATTCTTTTGAAAGGGTTATCAATTCTTCGGCATCTGCAAAATCAACCACGACAGGTTTTTCTATAAAGGTATGCTTCCCGGACATGATTGCCATTTTAGCCATATCATAATGTTCCGAGGTAGTGGTCACAATATCTGCAAGATCACAAACCTCCAAAAGTGTTTCGGGAGTGCTATATGCCGTCAATCCCAATTCTTTGGCAACCTGATTGCACCTGTCTGTGTCAATATCGTAAATGCCTACCAAATGAGCATCCTTCATTGAAAGAATACATTGGCAATGAATATACCCTAAATGCCCAACTCCAAAAACAGCTATATTTTTCATATTAATTACTTGGTGGCAAAAGTAATGAATTTCCCTTTATGATGTAAAGAAAATTGATTTCAGACTATATGAATTAGTAAATAATTTTCACCGGAATCAGGATATTTATGTTGAATAATTGTTATTTTTGCTTTCCAAATCAAAAAAACTAAAAGTGGAGACATCCTATTTTCTACAGGGAGCTAAAAAAGCTCTTATTGAAAATCTTAAACAAAAAGGAATTACCGATAAAAATATTCTGTCGGCATTTGACAAAGTAGAGCGTCACCTCTTTTTGGAGTCTTTTATGTGGGATAAGGCTTATTTGGATATGGCATTGCCTATTCATCACGGACAAACTATTTCTCAACCCTATACAGTGGCTTTTCAGTCGCAGTTGCTTGAAGTAAAAAAGGGAGATAAAATTTTGGAAATAGGCACGGGCTCGGGCTTTCAGGCGGCTATCCTTAGTGCAATGGGAGCTAAGGTCTATTCGGTGGAACGACATCTGGAGTTACACCAAAAAACTAAATTGTTACTCGAAAAAATTGATTATAGAATTATCCTGCATTACGGAGACGGCTTTAAAGGCTGGCCAAAATATGCTCCTTTTGATAAAATTATTGTTACCTGTGGGGCTCCAAATGTGCCGACATCTCTTTTAGATCAACTTAAAGTTAATGGAATGATTGTTATTCCTGTTGGCGAAAAATCTCAAAAGATGATCAGAATTACTAAATTGGATGAGGAAAATTATAAAGAAGAGGAATTCGGTAATTTTGTTTTTGTCCCTATGTTGGAAAATAAAACAAGGTCTGATAAAACTAGTTTTTAGGATTATAAAATAAAGGATTCTGATCTTCGTCTTCTTTGGTAAATTTCTGTAAAAGAAATATGGATAAATCGCGCCTTGCATCCGGAGCGTAGCGTATCGACAAATTTCCTGATGGATCCAAAAGAATGTTATCCGGTAATGAATTTATCCCCAAGGAATATAGCCAGTCAAATTCGTTGTTGAAATGGAAAAATTGAAGGTCCGGCATTTTGTATTGTTGAGTGAAAGATGCAAATTTTTCAAAGTCAAAATCAACGGAAACGCTGATAAAAGTGATGCTGTCCTGGTATTTTTTTTGAAAATTTTGCAATAAAATCATATCCTGAATACACTCAGTACAATAACTATTGAAAAATTGGATGTAAACCCATTTTCCTTTTAACTTACTAAGTTTAAAATCCGCCCCGTTCGGCTTCTGAAGGACAATATCCGGAACAGAAGCCCCGCTTTCAAATTTTTTTACTGTATTGATTACATTACGGGAAATAAGTCTGTGCTCGGGAAAATGAGAATATTTTTCTATATACTCTAAAAGCTTCAAAACATTCAACCGATCAAACTCTTCGGTGTTGGGATAGAAATTCTTTAAACTCATGATGATGACCAGTTCCCTGATCTTTTCATTGACTAAATAGGGGTCTTTACCAAGTTCATTGAAAAGACCAAGGTAATCCGGTTCGTCATTAATGAATTGAGTAAGAGTGTTTTTAGAAATATAATGTGAGCCATACAAGTAATTGTCGTAAAAAGAACTGAAAAGAGTCATGTAGGCCGGGTTGTCATACTGAAGATACTCATTGTCAAAATATTTGTGATAAAGAGTATCAGGATATTTGTTAAATATCATAAAATCAATTAACCCATAGGTGTAATAGAGATATGAATTATAAAAATTCAGCGGATTGTAAGAGATTTCAAAATTACTCTTTATAAGTTTCGTGATGGTATCATATCTCTTCATATCTTGCCAATAAGTAAGATAAGGGGCATAATGGCTAAGGGCATCTTGAAAATAATCGGAAAATCGTAAGATTTTATAATTAAGCTCGGCACTATCAGGGTCCAAATTCTTTATTTCCAAAAAACCATTGTATTCTGCCGGATCCAGTAAATTAAATAGAGAAGTATCCATTTTAACCGAAAAACGGTAAGTGTGGTTTGGAACAAGGAAAAATTCAGCCTTCAGGTTTCTTATTGCCAGTTGAACCAATAGGATTTTGTTGCTATTGCAAGATAATTTAAATGATTTATCTTTTTTGATAATGTCTTTTGAGATGGTAATGGGATTATAATTGACTAAATCGTCGAAAGCAATCAATCTGATTTCTTCCCCCGGTTGGCAATATGCAGTTCCTTCTATGATGATGGTCGCCTCTTTTTGCGAAAATGCAATTTGTGAGGCATTGACAAATGCCATTGTTAAAAGAATAAGAAGGAGTGATTTAGTGCGTCTCAAGTAAATTGAAATTGGTTAAAAATCAGAGTGATTATTTTGATTTTAAGTCAGTTTGGTTTTTATTTTAGCCTATCGGGTAGGAATTGTTTATAGTCACCATTGTTAGCGTAGATGTCACGAACCATTCCGGAGTTAATATAGGAGTACTCGGGGGCAGTTGCCAAAAACACGGTTTCAATATCCGGAGAGAGTTGTCTGTTAGCCTGGGCAATATCTTTCTCAAACTGAAAGTCTTCTATGTTTCGGATTCCTCGTATAATGAATTGAGCATTTATTTTTTTGCAAAAATCTACCGTTAACCCTTCATAACTACAAATCTCAATTCTGCTTTCATTACCGAAACATTTCACAAGCCATTCTTTTCTGATTTCTAACGGGAATAGGGGCGTTTTATTGCAATTTTTCCCTATGGCAATATATATCTTGTCAAACAATAATAAGGCTCTATTAATAATGTCTTCGTGTCCTTTGGTGACAGGGTCAAAAGAACCCGGGAATAAAGCAATTTTCATCTTCAATTAATTTATTGGTAATTAAATCCAAATCATTCCCTTATAACTACAAAATTGTAATCATCAATGTATTTGATAAGTCGGGAAGGTTTGTAATCAACAGAATCTGCAAATTTTTCAGGAACGATATAGTCAAGCTGTTTTAAAATTTTAGGAGAGATGTCGATGAAAGTCTGAGGAGTATCTTCTCCTGAAAGGTTGGCAGAAGTGGAAATTATTGGTCTATCAAGAGCGTTGATTAATTTCTTGCAAAAGGAGTTGTTTACAATTCGGATGGCAACAGTTCCATCGGGATGTATCAGTTTTTTGGGGAGATTTCTTGCAGTAGGATAGATAAAAGTGGTGGGACGGTAGGTGTTAGAAATTAAATCCCAGGCTATCAACGGAATTTTACTAACATATATTGGCAATTTGTCAGATCTGTCCAGTAAAATAAGCATGCTCTTGCTTTGTTGACGTTCCTTAATTTTATATATCTTTTCGATAGCCTCTTCGTTAGTGGCATCACAGCCAATTCCCCAAACAGTATCAGTAGGATAAAGGATCACCTTTCCCTGAAGTAGTAATTCTACACATTTCTTGATTTCTGCTTCCATAGATTTTTCCGTAATTTCTTATTGTTTGCAAAAATAGAAAATAAATATGAATTATATCATCATTTTTTTTTGATAAAATTAAAGATACTTCTCCCTAAACTTAATAATGAAACTAAACTTTTTAATGATTCAAGATAATTAATTTTCGTATTTTTGTCCCATAATATTCAAATTATGATACCTGAATTTAATCAAAATTTCTTTCTTATTGCAGGACCTTGTGTCGTTGAAAACAAAGAAATTACTACCCAAATTGCCAAAGAATGCTCTAATATATGCAAGGCTTTGGATATCCCTTTTTTTTATAAAGCTTCTTATAAAAAAGCAAATAGATCTTCCCTGAGTTCTTTTACCGGTATTGGAGATGATAAAGCTTTGGATATTTTGGCCGATATTAAATCTACTTTCAATGTGCCGATAGTGACTGATATTCACTCGGAAAATGAAGCACATATCGCTGCACAGGTAGCTGATGTACTTCAAATTCCGGCTTTTTTATGCAGACAAACCGATTTGTTGGTGGGAGCTGCTAAAACCGGCAAATTTGTCAATATAAAAAAAGGTCAATTCCTCTCTCCTGAAGCTATGAGGTTCGCTGTTGAAAAAATACGAAATGCCGGTAATGATAAGGTGATGATTACTGAACGGGGTACTACCTTTGGCTATCAGGATCTGATTGTGGATTTCCGTGGCATAAAAGAATTGAAATCAAACAATTGCCCTTGTGTTCTCGACTGTACTCATTCTCTTCAATTGCCCAATCAAACCCATGGTATTACCGGCGGAAGACCTGACCTGATTGAAACAATCGCAAAAGCCGGAATAGCTGTCGGTTTTGATGGTCTTTTTATTGAAACACATCCGGAACCCTCCAAAGCCCTTTCTGATGGAGCTAATATGCTTCCTCTGAATGAACTAATGGGTTTGTTAACTAAGTTGTTAAAGATTAGAAAAGCAATTTTATGAGCACTAAGTTTATACGGAATCTGGTGATTTTTATTTTAGTGGCATTAGCCTATGCGAATACCTGCTTTTTGGATTATGCACTGGATGATCGGCTGGTTATTTTTGAAAATGATTATACTGTTAAAGGATTTGACGGGGTTAAGGATGTCTTGACTAAAGATTCTTTTTCAGGATACTTTGGTCATGAAAAAAAATTGGTTGCTGGTGGTCGATATAGACCGTTGGCGCAGATAACCTTTATTCTTGAATATGAAATTTTCGGGCAAAAAGTAAAAGAAAAGGCCGGTCTTAACAGAGCTCCTCAAAATGAAGAACTTTTTACCGGTAGTGCTTTGCCTTTTATAAGTCACTTTGTCAATATTCTCCTGTATGCTATGCTCTGTATGCTCATATATAATGTCCTGAAGAGAATCTTTGCTCGCTACGATGATCCCCGGTGGTATTTGTCATTACCTTTCCTTGCGGCACTCCTCTTTGCTTTGCATCCACTTCATACGGAGGCGGTTGCCAATATTAAGGGACGTGATGAGATTCTGTCGATGCTTGGTGCCTTTGCCACTTTGTGGTGTGTGATTAAATTTATGTCTAATAAAAATCCGCTTTTTTTGATTCTCTCTTTCTTTACCATGACTATTGGGCTTTTTTCAAAGGAAAATAGTATTACTTTTTTGTTTGTAATCCCATTGGCCCTCTATTTTATGAATATTCCCAAAACAAAAACAGATTGGGTTTTGACAATTCTCCCTGCGTTGCTTGCGTCAGTTTTTTTTCTGGTTGTGAGAAATGAAGTGTTAGGAGCCTTTATGGTGAAGGAAACGTATCCTAATATCCTCAATAATCCTTTCGTCTTTTCTTCAAAAATGCAAGAGATCGCTACCGTTATTTTTACATGGGGTATTTATCTTAAATTGTTGATTTTTCCTCATCCTCTTACTCATGACTATTATCCAAAGCAAATTCAGATTACTGATTTCTCCAATCCTGTAGTTATTTTGCTGCTTCTCTTTTTCCTCTTTATGATTTTCTATGCTATAAAAAATTTGAAGAAAAAGAATTTAATATCTTTCGGCATTCTTTTCTTTATCTTCACTTTTTCTGCAACTTCAAATCTGTTTTTCAATGTGGGCACTTTTATGAACGAACGGTTCGTCTTTATACCACTTTTAGGTTTTACCATAATACTATCAGCTTTAATATTGAAACTGAGTAAACATAAATTTTCTTCCACAATACTGCCGGTGATCTTTATTATCTTTTTTTCGCTCTATACTGTAAAAACATTTGCCCGTAATTTTGTCTGGAAAAATGATGTAACTCTCTTTACTACTGATGTAAACACTTCTTCCAATAGCATTAAGTGCAATATCTCTGCGGGTGGGAGCTATGTGAAGCTTTATAAGGAGATTAATAAGGAAAAAGATTATGATAAATCTCTAAAATATTTGTTCAAAGCTATTGAATTAGACAGTACGGCTTTTAATGCACATATGCTTTTGGGAGAGCTTTATTATTATAAGGGAGATTATGATTTGTCCTATCAATTTTATAAAAATGCAGCCATTATTGATCCTCAAAACACAGCGATGATTGAAAATATGAATATTGCGCTGACTGCAAAAGCAAACTCAGCTGTTAAAGTTGCAAGTGACAAGCTCAATGATAAGGATGTAAAAGGAGCTTTGGAAATCATTAATCAATATCTTAAAACCAATCCAAAAAGTGCTGATGCCTATAATATGAAAGGAAAAATTTTGGGAATGGGAATGAATAATATTGACAGCTCCATAATCTATTTGGAAAAAGCATTGGCTATAAATCCAAATTTTGTAAGTGCGCTGGAAAATCTTGGGGTTGCTTATGCAATTCAAGGAAAGCTGGACAAGGCTCTGACTATGTTTAGTAAAGCCTACGAACTTGATACGACCAATACCAATGTTATTAAGAATATTGCCAATGTTTACAATAACAAAGGAGACCTTGCTAAATATAAACAATGGATGGCTAAATTGCCCCGTTAATTACCATCTTGGGGTATAGGCATCAGGAATATGCTGAATGGCAGGTCCATTCTTTTTTTGAACAATCGAAATTATATCAAAACGAACTTCTTTGTTGATGCCGTTCTTTAGCACAAAGTGGTTGGCTGCTTTTATGATATTTCGCTGTTTCTGGAAAGTGACAGAAGTTTCAGGACTCCCCAACTTGTCAGAGCTTCGTGTCTTGACTTCACAGAAGATGATAGTGGATGGGTTTTCGGCAATAATGTCGATTTCCAAATGTCCAAAATGCCAGTTTGTTTCGATTATGGAGTAGTTGAGATTAATTAGAAAATTTTTTGCAAGTTCTTCTCCTTCTTTTCCAAGTTCATTAGTGTTAGTCATGGTAGTATTCGATTACTCTTTCTTTTATGCCGGTAAGTATATTGAGTGGGAGAGCTATCTCCTTCTTTTGAATCCAGTTGCCGTGATTATCATATTTGTATTCAAATTGCGTAATATTTTTTCTTCCTGAAGGGGATGTCTCACAGCGTTCTGTTATTTCCCCATTTTCATCGTATTTATATGATATTTTAAAGTCGAAAAAATGATCGGGCATCTCGGATGTGGAGTGAGTATCAGGACAATCATACATTTGTAACAGATGACCTTTCTCATCATATTGGAAATCCCTGTATTTGTGAATCTGCTGATTATTATCCGTAAAAAATTCCTTCATCAATAAAAATCCTTCCTCATTATAAAAAAACGCAATTTTCCATAGCTGTTTTCCATCCTTATCAGTACAGATTTTAGCAGTAAGGTTTCCTTGCTTATCATAATGGTAGATTATTCGCTCTTCTAATTCTTTTTTGGAATTGAAACAATCACAGTTAAGTACAAGTTCTGAAGGTTGACCATTGAATATGTATTCCCAAACAGGGGAGCCATCTTCATAGAGACTATAAGCAGAAACAATCTGCCCTTGTAAATTGTAGTTTTTTACGAATGAGGATAGTAATAACAGCTTCTCAATTTCACCTTCACAAACATTAACAGAGTAACTTAATGTTTTAACTGATTTTATACTGCCATTAAGTTGATTTTCATCCCACTCATTATTTTTTGATTTGTAAACTGGGTTTGTGATTATATCTTCTTCCGAATTCATTGTATTTATATTTATTTGCAAATATAAAAAAAAGGAAATCAATTCAATATATGCAATAACATTTTTTATGAAATAATGGGATTCTTTAAAATAAGTAAATTTTGTGCAACCTCAATTTAAACAATTTCCTTTGATTTTTTGTTTTATCAATTCAATAAAGATAATTATTATAGATAATCATTAAAATTAAGCAAGATGAAATTTATTAGAAGAGCAAGTGCCAATTGGAAAGGGCCCGGGAAAGATGGAAAAGGAACCTTAACCACTCAGAGTACTGTTTTACAGAATTCACCATATTCTTTTAAAACAAGATTTGAAGATGGAGTAGGGACGAATCCGGAAGAGCTTATTGCTGCTGCCCATTCAGGATGTTTTACAATGCAGCTGAGTTTTTTATTAGGAGAAAATGGTTTTACTCCGACAAATTTGGATACTGAGGCAAAACTGACTTTTGAAGATGGCATCATAACCAATATCCATCTTGGATTGAAGGGAATTGTTGAAGGTATCTCCGAAGAAAAGTTTCGTGAAATTGCGGAAAAAGCAAAGCAAATTTGTCCGATATCCAAATTGCTGAATACCCATATTACCTTATCTGTATCGTTGGTTAATTAATTTTCTCGGTTTGAAGGTGATTTCAGCGGAAGAAAATTTTAATACTAATAGAAATAAATTTTAAACTAATATAAATTTGCTTTAATACTAATATAAATTTTGCTGCAACCTGTCGCAATTTTTAGATCATCTTTTCAAGATCTTTTTCATTGCACTTAAAGGCAAAAGATCTTGATATTAAGAATATTCACATGTCATCTTACTTAAATCCGAAAAGGAGAGGGAAAATGAAAACTACAAAAATTGTCCAAAATGCGTAAATATAGAGAAATCTTGAAATTGTTGATTCAACCTTGGTAAGCTCTCTTTTCATAAAATTAACCTGTATTAAGTTGATTAAAACGAAAATGAGATTGGTTAATATAAGCAAATTTGAAACCAACACAGCAATTCTATTAGGCGTTAAACCATATTCTCCAAGTCTATATAGGATGGCTGATAATGCCCCTAAATCAATAAGTATAGCAACAAAAGTCGTTATCAGCAAGATGATTTCATTGAAACGCTGTTTTTCGGAACTGGAAGTTTCCGAAACGGAAAAAGTGATTAGAGACATGACGCCAAGCAGCATTATGTTAAAGATTAATAGAAAATCACGATCGTGAAAAGGGTCTTGCCCAACAATCGGAATTGAGATCAAATAACAAATCAGGGTAAGCAATACTAAGGGAGTGAAAAGCCTTGCAATAATAGGAGCAAGCTTGTTTGTTAGTCCTGACTGATGTTTTATGATGTACGTTGAAATAATCGGAGCTGAAACTAGTCCGCATACCACAATATAGTCGAAATAAAACTCTTCAATGGAGACTCCGGCGGCATTAAATAATCCTAATGTAATAAAGGTTAAAATCATCCCGGCAACGAGAATGAGTACAAACCATATTGCCAAATCTCCATTAAACTTTATGTAGTCAATTTTTAAATTAATATTCTTCACATCATAATTTATGTATACCAATCCAAGTAAACACCATAACATTAAAGGTAAATGTAAATAAACCAAAATGATCGATTGACTATCACTGTTGACAGGTAAAAGATTTACATAGACTGCACTTCCAATAAAAACAAGTAAGGATATTATAATATTCCTGAGAACAAGTTGCTTTTTAGAAATATATAGAAATGCTGTTATTCCAAAAATAACTATCAATCCGGCATTCCTTTGATAAAAGATTTCATCAGTATAGTAAAGATTGAATATGTTGGGAATCTGAATAAGAAAGCAAGTAACTACACAAGTTAATAACAATAATAAAATTTCTGAAATACTAATTTTTTTATCGATAGTGGTGGAAAATTCTTGCTCAAGTCGATTTTTCCAAAATTCTGCCGCTTGATGTGCTGATATTTCTTCATAAACAGAATAAAAAGCTTTTTGGAAGCCCTTTTTGTCACCCCTAAACAACAGCTCAAGCTGAGCCGGATTATCTATGTTGTCCTTAATTTGATTTTCAGTCATGATATTGAAAATTAATTAATAAATAAAAGTTTTACCTTTCGGTAGTGGTATAATATAGTTTTTTAAAACGTAAAAATGTAATAAAAAGTATTCAATTTCTTTCTAATAGATATTTTTTTTGTGCGTAAATTTTAATGCTGACTCTTTAAAAATTATGGGGATTATTGATTGCTATTTTGTTGTTTTACTACCAATTTTGGTTAAGATACTGTCTATTGGTTCCCAAAGCTCAATTTTGTTTCCTTCAGGATCTATTATATGAACAAATTTCCCATACTCATAGGTGGAAATCGAGTCTAAGACTGTAACGCCTTTCCCTTTCAAATTACGGACCATTCCTTCAATGTTTTGAACCCTGTAATTTATCATGAACTCTTTTTTTGAAGGAATGAAGTAATCACTTCCCTGTTGCATCGGACTCCATCTTAGATAATTGATTTCGTCAGGTCTATTGGCATTTCTGAATTCAAATGCAGCACCATAATCATCAAGAACAATTCCCAATTTTTCGCTGTACCATTCTCTTATTTCTTGGGGATTTTCTGAACCAAAGAAAATGCCCCC
>JAEWNB010000206.1 GCA_023392945.1 Bacteroidota bacterium | reverse complement strand
GAACATCTTTTTTATTAAATTCTAAGAATGAAATCTCATTATTTTTGCAATCAACAATTTTCTTAAAATAATTACCAACTATTTTTGAATCTGACTTTTGAATTTTATGATATTCTAAATCAGAAATAATTTTGACTTCACATCCTGTAGCAACGGAAAGATTTTGTAAATAATCAGCATCAATTCGTTTAGCATTAATTAAATAGCCATTTTTTTGCATTTTTCTTTCGTTCATATCTGCTGTAGGAACTATAATAGCCCCAAATATTTCATATAAATCCTTTCCATAATATTGATAAAAATGACAAAATGGGCTATCTCCAAAAGCACTATCAAGAATTGTCTTATCAATATTAATCATCTTTCCGGAGCTTGTCGAATCATAATAGCAGTAAACCGGATTTATTAATGTATCCAAAACCAGTACATATGATAGATCAAAGTCGTCAACTAAAATATTAAGATTACTGACTACCCAAGCAGAATCAGGGGAGGTGATAAAATTAACCATTTCATCCCATCCCGAATAATCGAAGGTGATTTCAGCAAATCTATCAGAATTCTTTTTTATTGCATAATCGATAACATGTTTTTGAGTTCTTTCAACTTCTTCAACCATAACTATCCTTTGCTTTAAATATATCTGTTGATATACAATAATAGATGCCATACTTACCCCAATGATAATTACGATTGCAAGAAGTAACTTATTCTTTAGTTTCATTAGCACTAATTTTTTTCGACAATACTATTAAGTTGGTATACTTAACAGACTATCAATTAATAAATAAAAAAATTGAAATTATTCCGTCCTAATTGAAAATTTCAATGGGCAAATATAGGAAATTTTAATGATTAAAATAATGGATAAACGTTAATTTTTGTGATTTATTCAGGGTTATCAAACATTATTTTATCAAAATTAATCAGAAATACTTTTTCGGAAGCTCTGGTAATAGCTGTGTATAACCATCGAAAGTATTCGGTATCAATATTTTCTTCTTTAATATATCCTTGATCAATCAACACAATCTTCCACTGACCTCCTTGAGTTTTATGACAAGTTAGAGAATAACTGAACTTAACTTGCAATGCATTCAAATAGGGATCATTTTTCATTTTAAGATATCGGATCTTTTTATTAGAAATATGCTGATAGTCAAGTAAAATTTCCTGATAAAGGGCTGACATTTTTTCGCCGGGCAAAGAAGGACCATCAGTTTCAAGACTATCAATAATGATCTTAATATCTATTTGTTGATAATTTGGGTAATCACATAATCTGACACTGACATCCGCAAACATAAATCCATATAACTCCTCAATCTTTTTGATTGCCATTATTTCCATTATGTCACCGTTAGCAATAAAACCGATTTCGGAAGTTGCATCCACCCAATAGTAATTATTTTTAACAGCCATAATATAATCTCCTGTGGAAATCTGATTTTCTCTGAATAAAATCCTTTTTCTGATTTCGCTGTTGAAAATAAAGGCTCGTTTATTGGAACGTGTAATAACGACAATTTCATCAGAGTCATATTTTGCATAAAGTGTATTCAGTAATTCTTCCAGTTCGGAACCATTAACTCTTATATAGTCATCAAAATGCTTCCCACTAAAAACCGGATATCGAAAATCACTCAGCAGGATTTTATTTCTTAATATATTGGCATTGAATAATATTCCGGAATCAAGAGCTTGTCTTACCACTTCAGTAAGTTGAAATGAAATGGCATTGAGATTAAAATTTTTCATCAGATAATCAGGCACAAGAGCCGGACTTTCTGTTGAATGAACAGGTGGAAGTTGTGCGTCATCTCCAATAAAAATCATTCTGCAATTTTCTCCCTCAAAGACATATTCTATTAAATCTTCCAGCAATGATTTATTTGCAAATAGAGTTCCTGATTGAATGGACGCAGATAACATCGATACTTCATCCACTATAAACAGGGTATCCCTCATTTTATTTTCCTTTCGGAAGAAATCCAGCATCCCATCTTTAATTTTTACCTTATAAAGATGTTTGTGAATAGTATAGGCTTTCTGATTTGAATAGACTGAAAAAACTTTAGCTGCCCTTCCGGTGGGGGCGAGGAGGACTGTTTTTTTATCAACCATTTTTAATGTTTGTACCAGCGCACTTATCAGGGTAGTCTTTCCTGTACCGGCATAACCTCTTAAAATAAGCAGTTGATTATTATTCTGACACACAAATTCGGATAATAACTCCATCGCTTCGGATTGCCCATTGGTTGGCGAATAATGAAGTTGTTTCTTAAACAACGAAAAAAAGTCGTTTTTAGAAAGCATAGTCAATTGCAAATTGAAATCCCTGAGCCCAGTTCCACAATCTTGTCCCGTCTGTTTTTTTAACCCAACTACTGTTTATCCAATAATTGTTAAGTGGTTTGGATGGATCATAAATCGGGATGCCGTAGTCAAGTCTTATAAGGAAAAAACTGAAGTCAAGGCGAATACCAACACCGGCTCCGATTGCTATCTCTTTATAAAACCTATTAAATTTAAAATCAGCCCCGGGCATTCCTGCGTAAGCTCTTGTCATCCAGATATTGCCCATATCAACAAAAAGGCCATATTTAATTGCCTTATAGATCGTCCCTCTATATTCAAAATTTGCTTCCAGTTTTAAATCTCCCGTTCTTTCAATGTTTTCGGTGGAATTGAATGACCCCGGACCAAGAGAACGAAAACTCCAGGCACGCATGCTATTTGCCCCACCTAGATAAAAACTTTTTTCAAAAGGAATTACTGTTGAGTTTATCAGCGGTATAGCTACCCCGACATTCAGTCGTGTTGCGATAGAATTATTTTTATTTAAGGTATAATAATATCGTAAGTTAAATTCAGCCATTTCATATGTGCTGTAATTATACCCAGCAATTTTCCATAATTTATCTTCTCCAGCTCCCATATTAGCAAGAGCATTAAGCCCGGCAATCGTCAATCCCGAAGATTCAAGCTTGAAAGTCAAACGCATTTGATGTGCCTTATTTTTGATGGGAACCACATAATCGAAGGAGTATTTTAACGAAACCAAAATTCTTTTACGGAATTTTTGACGATAGTCTGAGGGGTAGTTTTCTATGGTTCTAACAGTATTTCGGGAAGTATCGATAGTGCTTATATCAATTGGGGAAACAGAGTGGGTTACATATATATTTGGACTCCAATTGTAGGCTAGACTGGTGTTTAGCAATAAACGGTAATAAAGCCATGAATAGTTGGCTCCGACTCTGATAGAAGTGCTGTACCTGATGGCTTCAATTTTTTGTGTCCGTTTAAAAATAAACAATTTAGGAAAATCAAGTGATACACTTCCTCCGATCTCTTCATATAAAGTTGTCTCCTTTTTATTTGTAAGCCAGTCGTAATAGAATAAACTTCCATATACGTTTATATTTAAAAATTCAGCGCCCTTGAAAATATTTTTATTGGTATAGGTGAATGAAAGATTTGTTTTATCTGTTCTTACTTCAATTTTAGGGGCAATGGTATGAATTTTATTTCGGGTAAGTTTATATTGGACATTCAGAACTCCTTGTTTTTTAATGGAGTCCCGTTTACTTTTATCTTCAAAAATATCAATATTAATAATACTGAAATTCTTTAAATCATCAAGACGTCTATAAGATTTATTGTATGATGATTGAGAATAAGTCCATCCTTTTTTTGTGTATATTATGTCAGTAATTGTTTTGTAGTTGTAATCTTTAATATACTTGATTTTTTTCGAACTTTTAGTAGCTGTTTTTGGTGTAATAAAATAGTAAGTGGTTGAATCGTTTTTATTTCTGTATGAATAGAATGGGATAGTGTCAAAATTTTGCGTATTGTCAAATTTGATATCATAATTTGTATAAATGAATACTTTATCAAATTTATATTTATATCTCGATATTTTTTTTATCTCTTCATCTTTAACGTTTTCATAATTAACAATGATTTCAATACTTACAGTTCTTTGATAATCTTTAGTCAGATATTTTCCTGACAAAAAAGTATCAACTTCAACAATAATTGCAGAGTTGGGAATATAATAAAAACCCTTATCCCGGATTAAATTAGCAATACGGATTCTCTCTTGATAGACAATATCTTCATTATATTGCATCCCTTTTTTGATAAGAGTATTTGTAGAATCAAGATAAATTATTTTCCTGAATTCAGGAATTGAAATGTTATATTTTACCTCTCTGACAAAGTAGGGATCATTTGCTGTAACATGGTAAATAACCTTTGCTTTCTTTTTGTTTTTGCCGGAAAATTTGACCTCAGGAATAGTTTTGGCATTAAAATACCCCATTTTTTTCATCGAAATCCGGATTTGCTCCAGTGAATTATCAATCTGATTCGAATCCAGCAGTATAGGTTCTTCCCCAAGAGACTGCCTCATCCATCGGTTAAACTTACTATCCTTAATAATTCCGGTAATAGTATCAGTTTTGGGAAGACTAGAAGCATATATGGCAGTTTTTAGATTAAAAATCTCCATAAATTTCTTATTTGTTTGGGGACGAACAAGATAGTATAAATCGTCAAAGCGGTCACTTCTGATGTCTTCCACTTTAACTACGTTTTTTTCCAGAAAATATTGATTGTCTTTAAGATTCTTAGTAGAACTGCATGCAGAAAACAATAGAAGTAATAAAAAGAGAAAAAAGAGATTTCTGTTCATTATTATCGCATATCATTAATTTCAACATTTGGATGCTTTGAGACATCAAACGAAAATTGTGAATCGTCAATGGATGAGTTGGTTACAAATTTATCAAAGAAATAGGAATAGATACTATTATCTTTTTCGTAAATGCTAATTCTGGTAATTTCCTTTTTAACTTTATCAATATAAAATCTGATTTTAAAGTATGACTGTGCTTTAAATGGAGTTAAATCGATAATATTGATAAATCTTCCGTTACTATTCTCTTCGCGAATAAATTTCGGCTTGTATTCTTTTTGCCAGTTTGACAATATTTTTGAAGGATTAAGCATTGTTTCATCGCTTTCATCATAATCGTAAACAGATACTTCATTGGTCAACTTTTGATAATTCCATACCGTAATTCCATTGCAGTAAAATACTTGATTTGAAAAAGTAAGATAATATTTATTTCCTTTAATAATCATTTTCCCTTTCTGCGTATCCGTAATTTGTTTATTCTTTTCAGCTTTGTAAGTGTAATCAATTGATATTGAAGAATATCCTTTATATTTGATGGCCAAATCTTTTAAAAGGGGAGTAGCACCACCGTCAACATCTTGAGCAGATAAAGAAAAGGGAAGAAAACAAAGAAGTAATAAAGCAAATTTAATGTTCATGATTATAATATTAATCTGATAATTTTTATGTTTCTTGTAGAATGCAAAGATATTAAAAAACTATAAAGGTTTAATTTTGAGTTAGAAATATATCATCTGAGTGGAATTAAAAAATCCCCCTATTGGAGAGGATTTCTCGCATTTCCTCAAATGAATGGGCTTTTACTTCACGGGCTTTGCTTCCGGCGGATGGGCCCACAATACCAAATTCTTCCAGTTGGTCCATGATTCTGCCGGCGCGGTTATACCCTAAGGATAGTTTTCTTTGAATAAGAGAAGTTGAACCCTGCTGTGTCTGAACAATCAGAGTTGCCGCTTCAATTAAAAGGTCATCAATTTTGTCAGGAGAAAAATCGCCATTAGCATCATCGGTTCTGTTCTTTTCTTCTTCGGGCACATCCGGTAACATAAATGCATTAGGATAAGCTTGTTGCTCTTCAATGTATTTTACTAGCTTTTCAACCTCAGGAGTATCAATAAAAGCACATTGCAAGCGAATGAGGTCACTACCGGTAGAAATGAGCATATCTCCTTTACCAATTAATTGGTCTGCGCCGTTTCCGTCAAGAATAGTCCTTGAGTCGATTTTCGAAGAAACTCTAAATGCAATTCGAGAAGGGAAGTTAGCTTTTATTGTCCCGGTTATAATATTGACAGATGGTCGTTGTGTAGCAATAATAAGATGAATTCCAATAGCACGTGCAAGTTGAGCTAAACGAGCCAGTGGAGTTTCCACTTCCCGTCCTGCTGTCATAATCAAATCCCCGAACTCATCAATAATAAGAACAATATATGGCAAATAACGGTGTCCATTATTTGGGGAAAGCATTCTGGCACAGAATTTTGCATTGTATTCCTTGATATTTCTTGTCTTTGCCAATTTAAGAAGATCATAGCGATCATCCATCTCCTTGCATAGAGAATTAAGGGTTCTTATAACCTTTTTAGTATCAGTTATTATGGGCTCTTCAACCTCGGGTATTTTTGCCAAATAATGATTCTCAATAATAGAATAGAGTGAAAACTCTACTTTTTTAGGGTCAATCATGACAAATTTAAGTTCTGCAGGATGTTTTTTGTAAAGTAATGAAGTAATTATAGCATTTAAGCCAACAGATTTTCCTTGACCGGTTGCTCCTGCAATCAATAGATGTGGCATTTTTGCCAAGTCAACAACAAAAGCTTCGTTGCTGATAGTTTTTCCCAGTGCAATTGGTAAGTCATACTTATTATTTTGAAATTTATCGGAGTCGATAATTTCTTTCATTGACACAATTTTTGGATTTTTATTGGGAACCTCAATTCCAATAGTTCCTTTTCCCGGAATAGGTGCAATGATACGAATTCCTAATGCTGCAAGACTTAAGGCAATATTGTCTTCTAAATTTTTAATTTTGCTGATTCGGATCCCTTCGGAGGGCACTATTTCATATAAAGTTACCGTTGGCCCGATAGTGGCAGAAATGCTCTTAATTGGAATATTAAAATTCTTAAGAGTAGTTTCAATTTTATTCTTGTTCTCAACCAACTCTTCTCTAAGTAAATCCGTGTCAATTTCTTTAGCAGTATTTTCTTTTAATATATCTAAAGAAGGGAATTGGTAGGTGGACAAATCCTTTCGGGGATCAAAATCCTCCAAAGGGATAGACACTCCTTTACTGCTCTCGTCAAGAGAAATCAATTCTTCTTCCTCTTCTTCCTCTTCAAAAGTGCTTTTTGGAATTAGGGAATAATCTATGATTTCAAAGGGAATTTCATCAACAATTTTTTCATTGTTGTCAATTTCATTGTCATCAGAAAAATAATCGGGAATGGTTTTATTTTTGTCGGATGAAGATGGTGAGTTTGTCTCAACTGAGTTGTCGGTGTTAAAGTGTACAACATTTCCCTGATATTCCTTCTGTAATTCGTTTCTGTTTTCAATGTATAAGTCAGGTAATTTTGTATCATCATTCCGAAATGAATTACTTGATGAGGAAAGAG
>JAEWNB010000197.1 GCA_023392945.1 Bacteroidota bacterium | reverse complement strand
AGCGGGAAAAGAAATCCAATCAATCCAAATAGTACTATCTTTTTTAAATTAAAAGTCATCTTTTATTTATGTTATGTTTTTTAGTAATTTCTTTTTTTATGTTAATATCCTAATTATCAGTTGAATTAGTTGTTTTTTTATCTTTCAAAAATTAAGTTGGCAAAAGTAGTTTTTTTTTCTTAATTTTTATGTTCTATATAAGGGTTTTTACCCAAAATTCACTCAACATATAATATTTTTCAATCAATTTAAGATTTTCACCCACAAACTTTTCATTATTAGCTAATTTTTTAAGTGAATAAAGGAAAAATATTACCTGATGTTAACTTTTTTTGTAAAAAACTTATATTGGTTGTCGAAAGAGATAGGTGAAACTTATGAGATATATTGCTTAATATGAAAACTTATTGTAAAGGGGCATAATACATGGTGGATTTTTGTACTTTTGCAGCTAATAATTAGCCATATCACTTCTAATTTTCATGTGATGAATCAGAATATATTTGATAGTATTAGCTTCTTTGGGAAAAAGCTCTATGCAGTTTTTATTCTAAAACATCCCCGGATTTTTATCTATGTAATGATCTTCTTGCTTCTCTTTTTCGGAGGACTCAGGTTTAACCCTCTCAGCTCTTTGGCAATTTCTTTGGGAGATACTTTTTTTATAGCAATCTTTTTTGCCCTCTTCTATAAGATGTTAAATAATCAAAATGCCTTTTCTGCAAAATTTAGAGTGCTGACAGCTATCGAAATGTTCTTTTTTTTGTTGTTGGGAATTATGATTTTGATTTTGATGGATTATGTTATTGTTCATCTTTTTTTTAATGAACCCTATTCAGGAAAAGTTCATTCTATGATTTATCCGATTTTTAAAAATACTTTTTTAGTAATGGGAGCTGCCATTGGTTCTCTGATTCATTATTCAAATGAACAATTCCGCGAAGCCGAAAGATTATCTGTCGAAAAAAAAGAGATGGAAATTACGCTACTGCGTTCACAAATCAATCCTCATTTCGTCTTCAATGCTTTAAACAATATATATTCATTAATATATATGAAGAATGAATATGCCTCTGATGCTATTCTGAAATTAGCCGATATGTTCCGCTATATTACAGATGAATGTCAGTCAGATACAGTATCTATTAAGAAAGAATTGAATTACATACAAAATTATCTCGATTTTCAGGAAATAAGATTGGGAAAACTTACTAAACTAAAGTGTGAATATGATATTGATAACTATACTGTGGGCATTCCTCCGATGATATTACAACCCTTTATTGAAAATTGTTTTAATCATGGCGACATTCAAAACAATCCCAATGGCTACATCAATCTGAAACTGACCATAAAGAATAATCACTTTAATTTTATGTTGGGAAATTCCAAAAGTGAGCGTTTGACCGGTCATATCATAAACGACAGAGTGGGAGTGGGAATTAATAATGTGAAACAAAGACTAAAATTGAAATATAAAAGAAAGTTTTCCTTGGATATTAAAGACTTACCGTTACAATATATTGTAAACATGAATATTGATTTGAAATAATGTGAAAACAATGAATGATAATATATATAGTGTTGTTATTATTGATGATGAAAAGCCGGCGCGGCTGTTGCTGGAAGGATATCTTGATAAATTCCCGAATTTAAAATTGCTGGGCAATTTCGCAAATCCGGTCGAAGGCTTGTCACTATTAACGACTCAACAAGTTGACATTTTGCTGACGGATATTCAAATGCCTGAGATACATGGAATTGATTTGGTCAAAAATTTGCCAAATCCTCCCACTGTTATCTTTACAACAGCCTATTCTCAGTATGCAATTGAGGGTTTTAATCTTGATGTGGCAGATTATTTGCTAAAGCCCATCGCTTTCCCCCGTTTTGCTCAGGCAATTCATAAAGCCATTAAACGTGTTGAAATAAAAAAGAATGCAGAAAATGCCCCTTCCAAAACCGAGCTCCCAAGCTCTGATTTCATCATGATTAAAGCGGATTATAAAATTTATAAGATTAATTATGAAGATTTAATTTATGTTGAGGGGCAACATGAATATGTTACATTTCATACGCTAAACCGTAATATTACTGCATATTACAACCTTAAGGATCTGGAAAATGAATTGTCCGCGAACTTTTTTATCAGATGTCATAAATCTTATATCATTTCCCTGAAGTATATTGAATTTATTGAGAACAATTTTGTAGTTGTAAAAGGAACTAAATTGCCTATCGGAGGGACTTTCAAAAATAGATTATTGGAAGTAATTCGCACAAAAAATAATTTGATGAACGGATAATATATATATAGAATCTTTTTTTATTTTTTATTTTGTATTTTTGCCACTCTTAATATATAAAGATGAATAAAGGAAATTTTCTCATTTTATTGAAATGGGGAGGATTTATGGGTGTTGGGCTAGCCGTTGTGAACTATTTGAGAGATTTTATTGCAACATTAGATTTTTATCCTTTTGCTCCGGTATTGGATTTATTGATGATTCTTATTTTTATAGGATGTCTGTATGCCGGAATTAAAGAATATCGCAATGCTCTTCCGAATCAGTTGATTAAATTTACAAAGGCTTTTCTTGTTGGGGGAGAAGTTACGCTGGTCGCTGTCGTGGTGTTCTTTATTTATTTGCTGATTAATTTTAACTTCATAGATAATTCTAGCTTAGAAAAAATTAATGCTAAAAATGAATCCAGATATTATGACAAAATTAAAAATGATACAGTTTCAAAACAAGAGATTGCTACCTACGTTGCTGCATCGTTTGCCATTATTGATGATCAAAAAGAAATAATTTTTAATTCTGTTCAGCCCGACTCTTCCTGTATCGAGCTGGCAGATAGTAGAATCAATTCTCTTAAATGCTCGTTTGAACAATCTTTATTGTCAGTAAATCATGTTGATACTTTAAAATCTCTTTCTTCTTTTGAAGAATATAGTAATCGTACTTTTATTACTCTTACTCAACAATATTGTAATGTTGATGATTCCATTCAAAAACCTTGCATTTCCAATTTGAGTTCTGTTTTAGTGAATTCTGCTGAAAAGATGAAGCATATTACTCCCTTACAAGTCAAATATAAACAAGGATTATCAGCTGTTATTCACTATAATAGTGAAATTTCTGCGGCCTTTTTTCTTGCTATTCCGGTATTGATTTACGGTTTACTTTTTAATCTATTTGTTTCGTTCTTTTTATTCCGTAAAAAAAAGAACCAGGACGAAAATGAACCGCAGCCCGATTCTGAAGAAGATGATCAAAATATTGAAAATAAATAAATTATGGATATATCTGTTGTTGTTCCTTTGTATAATGAAGAAGAGTCCTTACCTGAATTAACGGAATGGATTCATCGTGTCATGGTCGAAAATTCATTTGAATACGAAATAATATTGGTTGATGACGGCTCCAATGACGGTTCATGGAAAGTAATAGAAGATTTGCATAGTAAGAATGCTGCAATAAAAGGAATAAAATTCAGGAGAAATTACGGCAAATCTGCTGCTCTGAATGCTGCTTTTGAAGAAGTGACAGGGGATGTTGTCATCACAATGGATGCTGATTTACAGGATAGTCCTGATGAAATCCCTGAGTTGTATAACAAAGTAATGAATGAGAATCTTGATCTTGTATCAGGTTGGAAAAAAGTGAGATACGATTCAAAACTGGCTAAAAATATCCCTTCCAAATTTTTTAATTGGACAACAAGAAGGATTTCGGGAATAAAGTTGCATGATTTCAATTGCGGATTAAAAGCATATAAATACGATGTTGTTAAATCGATTGAAATCTATGGTGAAATGCATCGTTACATTCCGGTGATTGCCAAATGGGCCGGATTTACCAAAATAGGAGAGAAGGTCGTTCAACACCGTAAAAGAAAATATGGGGTCTCGAAATTCGGATGGAATCGTTTTGTTAATGGTTTTTTGGATTTAATTACTATTACGTTTATTTCAAGGTTTAGCAAAAAACCAATGCATTTCTTCGGTTTGTGGGGATCTGTCAGTTTCCTCCTCGGTGGTGGAATTGCCCTTTGGTTGATAATAGCAAAGTTGGTAAACCTTCATAATCAAGTACAAAACTATAGACAGGTAACAGATCAACCCCTATTTTACCTTTCATTACTCGCCATGATTTTTGGACTGATTCTCTTTATGTCCGGTTTCCTTGGCGAAATGGTAGCACGTTCTTCCAGTGATCGGAATCGCTACCTTATTGCAAAAAAATTGAATATGTAATTTGCCCCTCTAATTCTTACTTCCTGGGGGTTAATTTTATGAACGGAATCATCATTTCTTCCATAGAGATGCCGCCATGCTGAAAAGTATTCTTGTAGTAATTTACATAATAATTGTAATTGTTGGGATATGCAAAGAAATCATTTTTAGTGGCAAAAATGAATCGGTCTGCCAACCCTTCCTGAGGAAGATAAGCTTTTGCCGGATCTTTGATTTCAAAAATGGCATTAGAATTATAATCCATATTCCTCCCCACTTTATAGCGTAGATTGTTGCTGATGTTCTTATCACCGATAATTTTTAGAGGTCGGTCAATCTTTATGGTTCCGTGATCCGTTGTTAAAAATACCGTTATTTGTCTTTCAGCAAGGAATTTGAGCATTTCTATCAAAACAGAATTCTCAAACCAGGATGCTGTAACACTCCGATAGGATTTCTCATCTTCGGCCAATTCTCTGATTAAATCCACATTGGTGCGGGCGTGAGAAAGCATATCTACAAAGTTGAAAACAACGACATTCAAAGGAATATTGAGCATTTGATGTAAATTATCCAATATTTTCTTTCCAAAATCTATATTCAGCACTTTAGAAAAGGAAAATTTTACATTTTTTCCGTAACGCTTAAGATACTCCGAGAGTAATTGTTGTTCAAACTGATTCTTGCCACCCTCGTCATTTTCATTAAGCCAGAATTCGGGATATTTTTTTGCAATTTCCGATGGCATTAAACCGGCAAATAGGGCATTTCTGGCATACAAAGTTGCCGTCGGCAGAATGCTGTAATAAACATCTTCCTGTTCAGCCCGATAGTAATCATTGATTATGGGTTGAATAGTTTTCCACTGGTCATATCTCAAATTATCGATGACAAAAAGAAAAATAGGGTTATTGTTGGAAATTTGTGGAAACAATTTGTCTTTCAGTATTGTATGTGAAAGTAAGGGTTTTTCCTCACTTTTCCCGCTTATCCAATTTAGGTAGTTTTTGGAAATAAACTTGGCAAATTGAATATTGGCCTCTTCTTTTTGATTTGATAAAATATCCGAAATCCCTTTGTCATCAATCTTTTCAAGTTCTAATTCCCAATAAACCAATTCTTTGTATAACTGATCCCACTCACTTAGCGAAAGACGATCTGACAACCGCATCGATATGTTTCGGAATTCCTGTTGGTAGGCAAGAGTACTCTTCTCTGATATGATTTTTTTGTTGTCAATATTCTTTTTAATACATAGTAATATCTGATTTGGATTAACCGGCTTGATAAGATAGTCTGCAATGTTGGACCCAATGGCATCCTCCATAATATGTTCTTCTTCACTCTTGGTAATCATCACTACCGGAATATTTTGATGATAAGCTTTTATCTTTTTCATTGTCTCAATTCCGCTGAGCCCCGGCATCTGTTCATCTAAAAAAATAATATCAATAACTTCTTTTTCAAGTATTTCCAAAACTTCATTACCACTCACAACAGCAATTACCTCATAGCCTTTATTGTTGAGAAACAGAATATGGGGTTTTAGTAAATCTATCTCATCATCAGCCCACAGAATTTTAACACTCATAGTTTTAGATTATAATTATGTTATTAATGATCAATCAATTATTTAAGATTTT
>JAEWNB010000174.1 GCA_023392945.1 Bacteroidota bacterium | reverse complement strand
CCTCTTTCAACTCTCGCTACACTTTTTCCGCTAAGGAAAAAGATATCGAAACTAATTATTCGTACTTCGGTGCAAGGTATTACACCTCCGACTTGAGCATCTGGCTGAGTGTTGACCCGATGAGCGACAAGTACCCTTCGCTGAGTCCATATGTTTATTGCGCGAATAATCCTGTGATGTTAGTGGACCCGAATGGGATGGATATAATTAATGGATATGAAACGGATGTGGCAATAGCAAAAGAAAAAGTAGGAATCGCTCAAAGTAAATTAGATGCTTTTGGAGGTAATAAAAAGGCAGATGGGTATAAAGCTGCAAAAACAGAATTAAAAGCTGCAAAAAGAGAATTGAATACTGCTGAAGAAAATTATAGCACGGTGAAAGGAGCAATTAAGGATTTGGCGGAGCATAATTCTGATTTATACAATAGTTTGGATAATCTTCAGGATGATAAAGGACACGAAGTTGATGTTTATGTGAGACTGAATGGAAGTCTTTCTTCTCAAGGACGAGATGGCCAAACGGTTGAGAATTATAAAACTATATCAGGATTTTTTTATTATATTGGACCAACAATCTCATGTATAAATTGTATAATAATGGAGATCGATCCAAATTCTTCTGTTGATTTAGGTCAAATTCTTTCTCATGAAGGCGGACATGGATTATATGATGTTAGAAATGCCATGGAATATTTTAAATGGCAAAAAGATAATAATCTTGATTACCCAGAATATAATGGGCATAGTAAAGATCCTTTAGATCCATCAGGGAGAGAGGCTTATAAACAAGAAGATATATATAAAAAAAATAGCTCTAATATCCAAAACTCTAAATAAATTTTTATATGAAAAAATATATTTGCTTTGGTATTGTAATGTTTCTTTATACAATATTGTTATCACAGGGAATAAGGGATTCAATAAATAAAAGTGATTATAAATGGAAATATACAATAGAGAAACAAGATGATGAAGAGCGTAGAAATGCTGATTATAATCCAATTATTAAAAAAACATACGACACATTGGGATATGATTATTTAGAACAACATTTTTATCATAACGGAAATCTGTATTATCAGATTCCCTATGTAAATGGTAAAAAAAACGGCATCTATGAAGAATATCACCCTAATGGCCAATTATATAACGTAGATGAATATAAAGATGGAATAAGAGTGAATGACTCAATTGGAATATATTTCGACAGATTTGGGGATACGTCATCATATACTATAGTTCTTCCATACAGAAGAGAGTTATATTCTTTTGGAACAAGTTATTTTTATGGGAGCCCCTCTCATTTAGATGTATTCAAAAATAAACATTTAGTGGCAGAATTCTGTTATGACGAACATCATAAAAAGTGGAAAAAAAGAGATTATCATATCAGGTCTGTCAAATATGCCAAGAAGTTATTGAAGGTTTATCTTAAAAATAAAAAGTAAGAGAAATTTACACTCTTTTTTACCATTATCAAAACTAAGTTTTTCCATCCAAAAGATTTTTTATTCTTTTTTTGGTAAGTATGGAATTAATAATCATAATAAGAGCGGTTTTTTCGTCTTCATCAAGTTGGTTAATGAGCATGAGTTGTTCATTATTCTCATGATTCTGAATATTAGTCACGCTGTTTTCGTTATCATTGAGGAACTGGTCAGCAGAAATAACAAATAATTTCATAAGCCGTTGCACAATATTCAGGTTAAAGAATTCATTATCGATAAGGGTATTATTGGTCAAGTCATCGGAGATGCCGTTCATCATCACAAGTTTATTCCCGGAAGGGAATACAGCTTGGTAGCATTGAGATTTTACCAAACACTTTTCGCATTTCTTCCGGAATGCGACCAATGGTCGTGAAAATCACAAGGTTTTTACACTTAAATGAAATAATCCCAAAACATTTCTTACCTTTGCCTCCTAATAACCGAATCCGTTATGGATTGCCTGAAAATGAATCTCACTTCTGATAATAGATTGCCAAGGCTCAGCACAGATCTCGGCAGTGCCATCCAGCACCTCCACTATCTCCCCTTTGGCGAGGAGCAGATTGACCAGCGGCTCACCAACTTTAACTCCCGCTACACCTTCTCCGCCAAGGAAAAAGATATCGAAACTAATTATTCTTACTTCGGGGCAAGATACTATAATTCGGATTTGAGCATCTGGCTGAGTGTTGACCCCATGAGTGATAAGTACCCGAGCATGTCGCCATATAACTATTGCGCGAATAATCCGGTGATTCTGGTGGATCCGAATGGGGAGGCGTGGACGGATATTGATGGAAATAAAATAGAGGATCACAGTAACATAAAGGTGTATATATTTTACGATCCAAAGGCCTTTAAAGGACAATCCGAAGCAATGTATAAAGAAGCTGAAGCAAAATATGGAAAAGGTAGTGTAGCAATGAGTAATGTAACTACAGAGGCTGAGTTTTCTCAAGATTGGGGAGATATGGGAGGAAAAGATATTAAAGAAGTGAATTTGAATTATCATGGCAATAATCAAACTATTATGCTAAATTCAGGTGCACAAGAATACATCACGTCAACAGGAAATGGAAAATCAAACTTGTCTGGTGCAGATGCAACAAATGTACAAGATTTACCCACTCCATTGGGTAATATCAGTTATGCTCAATTAAACCTGAATACTTGTAAGTCAAATAGTAAGACACAATATCCATTAAAAGGATCCGGTTTAACCTTAATGGAATCATTTAGCAAAAAATTTGATTTTGGAGTTGTAAGAGGAGCCTCGGGAGGGGTAAGTTATGGCCGATTTACAAAACAGCCTGAACCACAGCATTTTTTTCAAACATGGGATTATTCTCGAAAAAGAGCGATTGGGACTTCCAGACAATCTGATTTTATAAGAGTAGGAGGCTGCTATTAATAGTTTGTAAGATTATGAAAAAAAAAACTAATATGTATTTTGCATTATCAGTATTAATAA
>JAEWNB010000132.1 GCA_023392945.1 Bacteroidota bacterium | reverse complement strand
CGCCGCTGATAAGATGGATTCCTTCTGCTTTTAGAAATGATTTGACAAATTTTTCATCGTCCGACTTATTAAGGGGCGGACCACAAATCAAATTAACAATCACGCCCCTTCGATTAAGTCCGAGAATTACAGAACAATCATCTCCTTTTTCTTTCGGCCAATAGCTTTTTGCTTGTGCATGTACAGAGGTTACAATATCATCTCCGTTTATTCTTTCTCCGTCAAGCATGGATTCAACATATCTCCAAACTCCTTCCGATTCCCAACCATTTATAAATCTTTGTCCTATTCCTGCTTGTGTTATCCCGTCAGATACTAATAATATTCCCTCATCTTTCGACAGCATGCAGATGGCCTCATGTATAATAGCTTTGTTTTGAGTATAAACCCGGTCATTCAAAATATGAGCATATACAGGACTGACAAGAATAGGAGGGGGCATCTCATAACTCAAAACAGTGGTGTTCCCGTTGTTTAATATTCTGGCTACGGTAAATACAGAAAAGGGCTCCCCTGTTCCCCATGCTTTATCCATCGTGTCCGTAACTGATTTAAAAGCTTCCCTGATGCTTGCTCCTTCTTTTATTAAACTTGTTATTCTTGCAACACACATGGTGGCGGAAATATGAGCTTTGATGCCGGAGCCGAGTCCATCTGCCAATACTATTGTCGTTGCATTAAGGTCTCTGATAACTCCAAAAACATCTCCGCAAGGCTGTCCGTTTTTTTTGGAAGATTGTGCCGAAAAAACATCCGTATGTATGTACATTTTTACAAAATTATTTCTTGGTGGAATCTATCAATTTTTTGAGCAATATTTCTTCTTTTGCCGTGTGCTCTCCCAAGAAACGGGCAAGTTCTTGTGCCATGTTTATCTGATGGTCCAAAAGTTCCTGTGCCTTATTCATGGTTTCACTCTTGATATCGGCAAGCTTCATCCTGTTTGATTGAATATCGGTGATGTCAACAAAAATTCCTACATATTGATGTTGGTCAGGAATGGCGTAGGCTATTTGATAACATACCAAATTGTAATTGTCGTAATTAACTGTGTCGCGAATTATTTTCTCATTTCCGGTAGCTATTTTTTCAAATGACTCAGGATCGATCAGATAGGAGATTCTTTTGCCAATAATAGCATCCGAACAGGTAAACATCTTCTTGAATGCATTATTCATGTGCGTGATATTGAGATTGGAATCGAGGATGACGATGCCGTTTGGGTCATGACCGATGAGAGTGTCAAACTGCTTTTCTGCCATTCTCCGCATATAAGGCATACACATCGAGGACTCGGCAATCCCTTGTAAGACAGCTATCGCTTTCTCTCGGCAACTGTCATAACCGCAAGCCATGCAGTTTAGTTCATCTTCAGGTGAGAATTTGCCTGTTGAGGCCAAAATTTCCGTTATTTGCTCTTCACTGAAAACCTCTTCCTGATGGTGCTTCGCAGGGAAAAAGGTCTGGAATAGTTTACTATTTGTGATTTCTGTGTCTTCTTCTTTTCCGGGTCTGTTGCGAGCATATTCAAGTACGGCTTCTCTTTTTGAAAAAATGTTTTCTTCTTTGTTGGCAACGGGTCCGTTAATGCATCCATACCTGCAGAAAAGAGGTTCCAGAATGATTTTCTCATTTTTTTCCTGATGTAATGATTCCAGTACTTGCTTTATCTCTTGAAATCCACTAAGAGCTATGATCTTGCTGTCTAACATATCGGTTGACATCCCGGCAGTGCGCAACAAACCTCCTTCAAGGGGGAATAATCTTGCATCTCCCGATACTTCCTGATCAAAAGAACTCTCTTCACAGGTTTTTAATGTTATATTTTTCAACTTAAACAGCTCTTCCAGTTCATCAAAGGTGATGGCTGCATCAACATATTTTTCATTCTCCGGGCGATTGGCTTCATCTTTTTTTGCAATACAGGGACCTATAAAGACAAATTTAGACTTTGGATATTTTTGTTTCATCATTCTGGCATGTGACACCATTGGAGAAGAAACCGGAATGAGATATTGTGAATATTTAGGAGCATAAATGGTAATGTAGTTGACAATGGCAGGACAAGCAGTGCAAATGTGATTTTGGTGAGGCTTTTCTTTGATGATTTCCAAAGATGCCAAAGCCGTGTGCCATGCACCGACAGATGTTTCAGCAATATAATTAAACCCTAATATTCTTAATGCAGAAGGAACTCTTTTTTGTTCCCACTCATTATAATATCCGGCAAATGAAGGCGCAACGCTGGCAATGATATGATTTTTATTCTCAATCATTTGTAATACTTTGCCGTAATCGGTTGTGTAAGTTTTGGCATGTTGCGGACATTCTTTAATACAGGTGCCGCAAGCAATGCAGTTCTCAGTGATTACCTGTGCCTGACCGTTTTCCATCTTGATGGCATGAACAGGACAGACTCGGACACACCGGTAACAATCCCTACATTTTGCTTTTGTAGTATATACCACTGTTTTCCTTTCTGCCGGTCGTTGTAGTTTGTCCATTTTGCCTTTTTTTTAATTTCAATAAACCGATGTTTCCCGGGGAGCTCAACACCCGGAAAACGTTTCGGCTTATCTTTTACTATTATTTCATTTGTTCGTTTATGCTTTTCCCAATTCTACTTATCTCTTTGTCAATTACTTCTTTCACTTTGTCGAAAGTGGCATGTTCAATAATTTTCTCATTTACTCTGACAACCGGACCGCGGTCACATCTTTCAAAGCAGAAAGTAGCTTTAACATCAACCATCTCTTCATGTCCTTCAAATCCTACGATGTCTTCAAGTTTGTTCTCGGTGACATAAGTCATGAGCTTCTTTAGTAAATCTTGCGAACCTTTGACAAAACAATTGGTTCCTACACATACACATACTTCAATTTTGGGATGTTCTGTGTCTCGGATGGTGATTTGCTGATCAATGATTCTCTTTCTTCCATGATAATGAGTGTGCAATAGTTGATGAGCTTTCTTTCCACCTACTTCTCCAAGTGTCATTTTGTAAAGTTCTTTGACATAAGGATTCTCTTGTGCCTTGTGAAGCTGTAATTGTTTGTCAACATGATATAAGCCCTGAAGTCTCTTTTCACGAAATTCAGGATCAAATGATACCGGTTGTCCACCTCCAGCAATACAACCTCCCGGACAGGACATTACTTCTATCAGATCATAGTCGGATGTGCCATTTTTAACATCTTCGCATACCTTGTGCGCATTGGAAAGACTGTGGACAATGCCCACTTTGAGCTTCACTTTTCCCATTTCCACTTCTACACTTCTGATGCCTTCCATTCCCCTGACAATCTTGAAATCACAGTTTAAAAGATTTTCTCCGGTTAATTTTTCGTAGGCAAAACGTAAAACTGCTTCACTTACGCCTCCGGTGTTTCCAAATATGACCCCTGCTCCCGTCTTGAATCCCAACGGTAAATCAAAAGATTCGGGAGTTAGTTTTTTAAACTGAATGCCGGTTTCATGAATCATTCTTCCCAAACCTTCAGTGCTTAATACATGGTCAACATCGGGAATACCGTTGTGAATGAATTCTTCTCTTTTTGCTTCAAATTTTTTGGCTGTACAGGGCATAATTGAAACTACAACAAGTTGTTCTGGCTTGATGTTCAAAAGTGAAGGGAGGATTTCCCGAGCAACACTCCCGAACATTTGCTGTGGAGATTTGCAACTTGATAGATTGGGAAGTAATTCGGGATAGTATTGCTCGGCAAATTTAACCCAACTTGGACAACAGGAGGTAAATTGAGGCAGTTTTTCACCTTTCATCTTCCTGTCAATAAATTCGGTGGCTTCTTCAAAAACAGTCAAATCTGCTGTGAAGGAGGTGTCATATACCTGGTCAAATCCCATTCTTTTCAAGGCAGCCACTATATGCCCGGTTGTGATGCTTCCGGCTTCCATGCCAAAGCCTTCTCCTAAGGCAACTCTCACGGCCGGTGCAATTTGTGCTACTACATATTTGTCAGGATTGTGTATTTCATTCCATACTTCTTCAGTCTCTTGTTTTGGAATTAAGGCTCCTACCGGACATACCGATACGCATTGGCCGCAATAGACACATTCAACATCTGCCAAACTTTTTAGAAAAGCCGGTCCTACTACAGTCTTCGAACCACGATTTATAAAATCTATAGCTCCAACACCCTGAATCTCTTTACATGCCCGAACACAGTCGCCGCATAATATACATTTGTTGGAGTCGTGAATGATACTCCAGGATTTGTTGTCAATCGGAGCTGTTTTGTTGGTCTTTTTAAATCTGATTTTTTCGACTCCCAATCTTCTGGTTAGGTCTTGCAACTTACAATTGTTTGAACGTGCACAGCTCGGACAACTGATATCATGATTGGCAAGTAATAACTCAAGATTGATTTTTCGGATTTTCCGAACCTCTTCAGTGTTTGTTCTAACTACCATTCCGGCTTTTGGAGCCATGGTACAGGTGGCCTGTATGCCCATTCCTTCAATATCGCATATACAAAGTCTGCAAGCTCCGTAAGTGCTTAAGTGTGAGTGATAGCAAAATGTCGGCAATTCAATATCTGCCTTGCGAATCACTTCTAATATATTTTTTTCATTCTCAATCGGAATATCCATTCCGTCTATATTGATTGTTCCTTTAGTTTCCATTATAAATATTTTTTTTATTCAATTTAAAAACCTACTATTGCGCCAAATTTGCATGTCTGATTACATACTCCGCATTTGATACAGAGAGCTGAATCAATGACGTGGGGTAGTTTTTTTTCTCCAGTTATTGCTCCAACAGGGCATTTGCGGGCACATGCCGAACATCCGATGCATTTTTCAGGATCTATTGTTATACTTGCAAGTGCTTTGCAGTTGTTGGTGCTGCACTTTTTGTTGAAGACATGCTCAAGATACTCTTCTCTGAATTTTGCTATGGTAGAAATTACCGGACTTGGAGCTGTCTTGCCCAAACCACAAAGAGAGGCCTTTTTAACTACTTTTGCTACTTCCTGTAGAAGTTCAAAAGTCTCTTCCGTTGCACTGCCGTCAATGATTGAATCCAATAATGCCAGCATTTGCTTTGTGCCTTCACGACAGGGAACGCATTTTCCACAACTTTCATTTTGGGTGAAGTTCATGAAGAAACGTGCAATCTGTACCATACAGGTCTGCTTGTTCATTACAACCAATCCTCCAGAACCTACCATGGCTCCCTTTTGAATCAAATTGTCATAGTCAATGGGTAAATCCAATTCGGCTTCGGTTAAACAACCTCCTGATGGACCGCCAATCTGAACAGCCTTAAAGCCTTCTCCCGTTACTATCCCATCATTATTCGTAACACCGCCTCCAATGTTATATACAATCTCTCTCAGTGTTGTGCCAAAAGGTACTTCAATAAGACCGGTGTTGGCAACATGTCCGGTAAGTGCAAAAGTCTTGGTCCCTTTTGAGTTTTTTGTCCCGTAAACATTGAAAAAATCAGCACCGTTTCTGATTATAAGAGGAACAGTGGCAAGTGTTTCTACATTGTTGATGACGGTTGGCTTTCCAAACAATCCCTTTTGAGCCGGAAATGGCGGTTTCTGTTTGGGCATTCCTCTTTTCCCTTCAATAGAAGCAATCAGGGCAGTTTCTTCTCCGCAAACAAATGCTCCGGCACCTTCCATGATGTGAATTTCCATGTTTTGACCGCTGCCAAATATGTTCTTGCCAAGAACTCCTGCTTCTTCGGCATCTTGTATTGCTTTTGCCATTCTGCTAATGGCAAGAGGATATTCCAACCTCACATAAACAAATGCTTCATCAGCGCCTATGGCTCTGGCGGCAATCATAATACCCTCCAAAACGCGGTGTGGGTTTCCTTCCATAAGGCTTCTGTCCATGAAAGCTCCCGGATCTCCTTCGTCACCATTACAGATGACATATTTTTTACTATTTTCTTCCGCTAAGGTTAGTGCCCACTTGCGTCCGGTGGGAAAACCACCACCTCCACGTCCACGTAAACCGGATTCGATCAATAAATCACATATTTCTCTCGGTGTCATGGATAAATAAGCTTTCTCTGCTGCAAAATATCCTTTATGTGAAATATATTCTCTGATATTACCCGGATCAACGTGTCCGCACTCTCCTAAGACCATTCGTGTCTGTCTTTTGTAAAATGGGATCTCGGTCTGCCCTTTGCTCTTTTTTCCATCGGCAGGATTAACATACAACAGCCGCTCAATAATTTCTCCTTTTAGTACGGTCTTTTCGAGTATCTCTTCAACATCCTCAGGTTTTACTTTAGTATAGAGTATTTCATCAGGGAGTATGTTTACCAATGGTCCTTGCGCACAAAATCCTTGGCATCCGCTGCCGGTTAACTGATACGCCTTTTCGTTGTCGTCATGATAGTTTAACTTAACATCTACAAACAACTCAAGTCCGGCATCAGCAAGAGCTTTCTTGAAAGCTTCATGAACAAGTAACGAACCATTCGCAATACAGCCTGTTCCGGCACATATTACGATTCTTTTCTCAATATGGGAAGATGCTTTTTTATAGTCTTCTTCTATCTTTTTTAAATTTATTGTTGTCATTTCTCTTTTTTTTCAAATTTATCAGGCTTGCCTGTTTTCTTATTTTTCATTCGCAATTATTTCATCTAAAATTTCTTCACATTTCTGTGCCGTTACTTGCCCGTAAACCTTGTCATTAATGACCATTACAGGGGCAAGCCCGCATGCGCCGAGACAACTCACTGCTTCCATCGTAAATAACATGTCATCAGTAGTGTGTTTCTCTTCAGTTAATTTTAATTTGCTCATTACCGTGTCAAGTAATTTTGATGAGCCTTTTACATGACAGGCGGTTCCGTCACAAACTTTGATAACATATTTGCCCTTTGCTTCAATGGAGAAGTGGGCATAAAAGGTGGCAACACCAAAAACTTCGGCAACCGGCATCTTTAGTGCGGTTGCTATGTAAGTTAATACCTCTTTGGGAAGATAGCGATATTCTGCCTGAACTTCCTGAAGAATTGTGATTAAACGAGACTTATCGTAATTGTACTTCCCGATAATCTCCAGAACCTGCTTAAACTGTCTTGACCTGTCGTTGACAGTAATTTCTTTTTTCATATTTTTTGAATATTATAGTTTATAATAATTATGTACTATTTTAATTTTGTGAGTTTGCTAACGATCACTGCTAAATTATCATAGATGTGAGTGTCCTGTATGATAATATGAGACGGAACTTTTAATTTTGCCGGGGTGAAATTCCAAATAGCTTTGATACCCCAACTTACCATCATATCTGCAACTTCCTGTGCAATTTCAGGCGGAGTGGTGATGATGCCTATGCTAATATGAAGTCTCTCTGCCATATCTCGGTATTTCTCAATGCCGAAAACAGGAACTCCTGCTATTTCTGTTCCTATCTTGTTGCGATCATTGTCAAAAGCAGCTACTATCTTAATCACTGATTCCGGGAATCCCGGATATTGAATGAGTGCACTCCCCCAAAAACCGGCCCCAACAAGAAATGCTTCATGATTTCTGTTGTATCCTAAAAAATCTTCAAGAGAGGCTATCAATTCATCAATCTGATAACCAATTTTGGGTTTCCCAACAACTCCAGTGTAGCTGATATCTTTCACTACTTGAGTGGAATCTAAATTTAGTTTTTGTCCGATCTGAGGCGCTGATATGGTCGTTTGCCCTTCCTCTTTTATTTTTTTTACAATGTTTAAATATACCGGCATCCTTCTGATAGTGGGTTCCGGTACGCCCTGTGTGGCTCTGCTTTTTGATTTGTCATTTGTAGGTTCCATATCTTTGTTTTTTTATGCGACAAAAGTACAACTTATTTTTGAATAAAGAAATATTTCTTTATTCAAAAAGACGATTTTTTGTTTTTTTAACAATTCAAATAAAGATGATTTTTATCATAAAACTATATAAATGCTTATTTAAAGCTAATTATATGGTTTTTTACAGAGAAATTGCTTGTAGTAAAATAAAAGAATTTATGCTTTATTTGAGTTTAATTTGATACTATATATATATGGTATAAATTCTTTATAAAAAATCATGGTTCTGCATTACGCAAAACCATGATTAATTTGAAATAAGGTGAAATTATTTCTTTAGAAGAGCCGAATGGGCTATTCCACTTTTATTTTCCCTTTTTTAGAACCCATGATGGAACAGTCTGCTGTGGCTTCAATGATACTGCCGGGTTTAATTCCTTTCAGAACCACTTCTCTGCTATCAGTTTTGTTGTTGTCCTGAGTGGTTTCATTAAAGGTCTTTACCTCTTTGCCATCTACTTTAATGGTAATCTTCTTTACATAGTGGGTAGCAGCGTTTGCTACCGGATGGAAAACAACCACTTTGACGGTAGAAGTTTCTTTGGTATAAGTTACGGTTACTTTTTTTGGAGGATCGGCCATCAGTATAAAGGGCACAATCGCACTCAACAGCAGGGTTAAGATAATTTTTTTCATAAATAATTTTTTTTAAATGAATAAAAAATAGAACATGATTACTGCATGTAAACACATGAGGCTAAATCCGTATATGCCGATACGTTTATGCCAAATGTATTTCAGCTTAATGTATTTCATTCCACTGAGAAATGAAAATACAAATAATAGTCCGGCTGCCCCACCTGAAATGAGAGCAACATAATTTAAAACGGTCAGTAATGTTTCCATGTTTTGTTGGGATTATGGGTTAATCTTGGAATTAATAACACCTAAAGAGCTTTTTTGTTTTAAGTGACAAATATAATGTTATTCTGATAGGAATACAATTTATTGTGCTATTTTTTAATTTTAATTTTTTTATTATAAAGAACATTTTCCTAAATTTGACGTCTCTATTTTTTTGTTCCATACCGGAAGGAATGCGCCCATCTTCAAATTTCTAATCTTCCAATTTATTAATGTTTTATTTTTATATATTTCTTCATTTTCTTTGCCGCTGCAAAGAAAATGAAGCAAAAGAAAGCAGCTTTAGCCGCGCCGTAATTTTTTTCTAAAAATGGGTAAAAACCGTCTAACGGCGGCAACTCCTCACTTCGTTCGTCAAACAGTCGCCGTCTTAACGCCGATTTTTACCACATTTTTTACGAAAAAGAATTACGAATGCGGCGGGTTTTCCGAAGATGTTTGATTTTGTTTCAAATCTGAGAATATGCTAAAAATGGACGCATTCCTTCCGAAATGCGAAAAGTCTTTTGCGAAATCTCCCTGCTACCAAGCTGTATTCCCTTCCGGGAATAATCTTTCAATGATTTGCAACGACAACCCATCTCGCTGCAGCGCAGCGTTATATTTGTAGCTGACGAATTACAAACGATCCTCCCTCGCTCCAGAGGAGCGTTATATTTGTGTCTAACGAATTCACGACCACCACGTCAGCAGGAGACAGAAACCATCAATGAATATATTGTAGAGACGCAAGATCTTGCGCCTCTTTTAGTTTCGGCAAGTTCGCCAGAACATTGCCGACGGAGAAAATTCCTCGTCCTCGTTGAGGAAGAGGTGGCAGCCAGCGACAGAAATTATTATAAATTAGCCACATTCCAACTGTCGCCGGATGACGGAGAAGGTGCTGCAGATATTAGGATTTGACGATATTTCCCTGCAAGTTCGCAGAACATTGCCGACGGGCTGATCTTAGCAGATATCAAGATTTTTACCCTAAAATGAAATAATCTCTAAACATTTCATACCTTTGCCTCCTAATAAAAATTAAAATATAACTTTTTCTCCAAATTGTAGGAACCATTGTATCAGAAACAGCAAATTTAGTGAATAATTTTAACCAAATCTTTTCCAAAAACAAATGATACTTCCCAAGAACAAAACAATGGAACATCTCCAAAATAAAATAGTCCTTTTGTCCCAAATAAAAGACTGAAAATTTCATGTTAGATTCATGAAAAGTTTATAAAGAAAATTAAATAGAATGAAAGAAATATTGTTTATTAGTTTTTTTGTTTTGTATTATCTCTTTATAGGGCTATTTTGTTATCTTTATTTCTTATGCTCTAAAACAAATAATCAAAGAGAGAACTGGTATTTTTATTTATTTATGGTTTAAGAGTGCGGATAGCAGTTGGATTTGTATTGGCTATACTTACTATAAAATATTTGTTCTAAAAGGTCTTGCAATTACAAATTATTGAATTAATTTTTAAATCAAAAAACCTCCAAGCCTCCCTTCCGGAGGCTTTTTTAATGTTCTGTCTCGTCCTAAAATAGGTTTACAAAAGGCGGATTCTTGTTGTAATAATTTTTCCATGGTTTTTTCATTTCTGTCGCCTGCTGAAACAATAATTCGCCCATTTCGGAAGGAATGTGACCAACTGCATGTGTGGTTGTTTCCGGAAAAATGGGGTAGGGGTTAAGAAAATGAAATAAGAGAATGAAAGCAATATCAGTATAATGATAATTTTTCTGCGGATGCATTAATTTCAATCCTCTTTGATTTTTCACTATTTTTGTGCCATGATTATGAGGAAGAATCTGTTGGGGAAAATATGAATATGGTGGTGAAACTTTTATAATCCGTTGAAAATAGAAATAGCTTAGGCATTACAAGATAAAATATAGATAATATAAGTTTTTTATAATGGAAAAAATTACAGGACTGATAATTACGCTGAATGAAGAAAATAATATTGTAGCGTGTATTGAGTCACTTAAGCAAATTTGTGAGGAGATTATTGTGGTGGATTCGGGGAGTACTGACAGGACGCAAGAATTGGCAAGAGAATCGGGAGCTAAGGTCGTTGTTCAGCCCTATCTTGGAGATGGATTCCAGAAAAATGTGGGATTGCAATATGCTTCCAATCGTTGGATTTTTAGTCTTGATGCTGATGAACGGGTGATGCCTGAATTGGCTGAAGCCATAAAAAGCCTGGATTTAAGCAATACTCCTTACTACGGTTTTGCCGTTCGTCGGAGAAATTATATCGGGAGTCGTTGGGTGCGTTGCTGTAGTTGGTATCCTGATTATTTGGTGCGGTTATATCGCAGTGATAAGAAGCGCTTTGTGGATTCCAAACAACATGCCTTTGTTCCTTTGGACAATACAAAGCGATTAAAAGCCGCTATTTTGCATTATCGTTATAAAAACATAGGCGAGCTTTTTTCAAAGCCCGCCCGGAATTATAGTACACGCAGTGCCAAAATAATGTTTCTCAATGGACGACGTGCCAATGTCTTTTCACCGTTTCATCATGGTTTTTGGTCTTTTGTGGGGAACTATTTCTTTCGTGGAGGCATCATCAGTGGAGTTGACGGGTTTACACTTTCTCTTTCAATGGCTGTAAATGCCTACCTGAAATATGCCAAATTGCTCGAGTACCAAAGAGATCCAAAAGTAAAGAATGCCGAGAATTTTGATGAAGTGTGGTAAAAGAGTTTTAATTATTTCAAGGCAAATCTAATTGGAATAGAAAAAGTGGTTCTGACTGCTTTTCCTTTATTAGTTCCCGCTTTCCAGTCGGGCATGTTTTTGATAATTTTAGTAGCCTCGTTAACACATTCATCGATAGCGCTTTGAGGTATGTTTTCTTTTCCTTTCAGATTGTTGGTCATCACTTTCACATTGCTCACTTTACCATCTTTTTCAATAATAAAATTAATTACTACATTGCCTTGAACCAGATTTTCCTTAGCTTC
>JAEWNB010000118.1 GCA_023392945.1 Bacteroidota bacterium | reverse complement strand
TTATTTATTTTCATGATTAAAAATAACATTTTTAACCATATGATTGATAGAAAATTATTAAAAGTTATCAACTTTATTCTGTTGATTATAAGGATTTTAAATGTTTTCTATTTTGAGACAGCCTCGGTTCCTCAATTCCTCGTCCTCGCTGAGGAAGAGGTGGCAGCCTGCGACAGTAATGCTTATAAATCAGCACATTATATGTGTCGCCGGATGACGGAGAAGGTGTAAAAACCTTCAGCAATTTATTCCCCAAATAGACCATTTTTCTCTCTTTTCAATTTAGTAGCCACTAAATTTTTTTTTGTAGCCACTAAATTCATAAAAAGTAGCCACTAAATTTATAAAAAGTAGCCACTAAATTTTTTTTAGTGGCTACTAAATTCATTTCCGGCAATTTTCCTCCCAAAGCCCCTCCCCTTCGACTTTAAAAAAGTTGAAAGGGAGCAGCATTTTTAATGATTTATTTTTGAAAATATAAATAGAAAAAATAATTTTTATCGAAAAGAATAATTCTTAATTTTGTGAGCTTTTATGAAAGAATTAAAAGCAATATATAAATAAATATAAATTACGGTTAGTCCACTAATATGGAAAGATAACTGCAATAAAAAGGGAAAAAGATTAGGGTTATAAATAAGTTGTGTTTAATGCTAAGAAAATCGACAGCGTAAAATAACAGAAAAAATGACTAAATTTGTAAACTAAAATACAAGGAATTATAATGAAAAAAAAACTAACAATAGACAAACTAAAAGCTGAAGCCAAAGCCTTTTGTATCGCAGAATCGAAAATTCAAAATAAATCACTTTTTGGAGTAACTGACGGAAAAGCAGTTGGGACACATATCGAGCATAAGTTTCAAGAGCAATTAAATGCAAAATACAAAACAGAAATAGGCTCTTCTGCAAATGGAATTGATTTGCCATCAGGCGACATATTAACTGACATTAAGGTTACATCAATTAAACAACCTCAATCATCTTGTCCTTTTAAAGACGTTAAACAAAAGATTTTTGGACTTGGCTATAATCTACTTGTTTTTGTTTACGAAAAAATAGATGACCCAAAAAGCAAAACTGCTAAACTTGACTTTGTTAGTTGCTCATTTATTTCAAAAGAACGGACTGCCGATTACACAACAACTTATCGTTTACGTGAAATGGTTAAGGATAAGGCTAATGTTGAAGATATTGTTGCATACTTGAACGATAAAAATATTCCAGCCGATGAAATAATGCTAAATCAATTAGCAAAACAAATCCTGAAAACACCTCCGGTTCAAGGATATTTGACAATTTCAAACGCTTTGCAATGGCGACTTCAATACCAAAGAGTTGTTACGCTTGAGAAGGCAGTGCAAGGAATTAGTAAAGTAATTGATAAAGTAGCCAAGTAATGAAAATATTTGAAGCAAATATTTCATTGCAAGTTTGCAAGTTTTTAAAAGGCTTTTTAAACAACACCTCGTCTTTTGAAAATGCCAATCAAATTGTGTTTGGGGCTTTCGGCATCCATACTTTTTTTGAAAATGTTGACGATTTTCTAAAGCTGAAAGAATCTGTTTCATTTGCCGCTATAAGTTCAGTTGAAGAGCCTGACCGTGCAGAATATGGAGATTTTCAAACAAATAAAGATTTAGCAAATAAGGTGACCGAGTATTTGGCAAAAAGAAATATATCGCCAGAAATTATTATTGAGCCAACTTGCGGTAAAGGAAATTTTATAATTGCTTCGTTATCAAATTTTAAAGCAGTTAAGAAAGTAATTGGAATTGAAATTTACAAGCCTTACGTTTGGGAAACAAAATTTAATATTCTCGATTTTTTTCTATCAAATCCAGACGGCTACAAACCAGAAATTTCAATTACGCATTGTAGTATTTTCGATTTTGATTTTAAAAACATTTCTAAACAATTTCCAACTGAGAAGTTGTTAATAATTGGAAATCCACCTTGGGTGACAAACTCTAAATTAGGAACTCTTAATTCGTCAAATCTTCCAAAAAAATCAAATTTCAAGAATCAGAACGGGTTAGATGCAATGACAGGCAAAGGCAATTTTGATATTGCCGAATATATTACTCTAATGCTTTTAGATGCTTTTCAATCTCATAATGGTTATTTGGCAATATTGGTAAAAAACTCAGTTGTTAAAAATATAGTTTTCGACCAAAAAGATAAAAAGTATAAAATTGGTGAAATAGAAAAATATTGCATTGATAGTAAAAAGGAATTTAATGTTTCAGTTGAAGCGGCTTTTCTTTATTGTCAACTCAATTTAACTCCAAGTATTGAATGTAATGAATTTGATTTTTATAGTTTGGAAAAAAAATTAAGTTTTGGATGGCTTGATTCTAAGTTTGTATCTCATCTTGCAGATTATAATGAAACGAAAGAGATTGATGGTAAATGTCCTTTTGAGTGGAGACAAGGAATAAAGCACGATTGCTCGAATGTGATGGAAATAGAAAGGATAAATGGTCATTTTATAAATAAACTTTCTGAAGAAATCACACTTGAAGAAGATTTAATATATGGGTTTCTAAAGAGTTCTGATTTAAAAAACACAGTAATTAAAAACACGAGGAAACAAGTTATTGTAACTCAAACAAAAGTAGGACAGGATACTTCGTATATTCAACATTTGTATCCTAATACATACCATTATCTACAAGCAAACATTTCATCTTTTCAAGCAAGAAAATCCAGTATTTATAAAGGGAAACCGTTGTTTTCAATTTTTGGAATCGGAGATTATTCTTTTAAACCTTACAAAGTTGCAATTTCCGGCTTATATAAAACGTATCATTTCACATTGGTTTTACCTCAAAACGACAAACCTGTGATGCTTGACGATACTTGTTATTTTATAGGATTTGATAAAATTGAATATGCCGTTTACTCAATTATACTTCTTAATTATAGCAAAACAGAGGAATTTTTGAAATCAATCACATTTTCTGATGCAAAAAGAGTTTTTACAAAAGATATTTTAATGCGTTTGGATTTATTGAGTATCTCTAAGACTATAAGGCAAAAAGAAATAGAAGAACAGATAATTTATTTAAACGACAAGTATAATTTAAGTGTAAGCCTTTCTAATTGGGATAGTTTCATTAACGAAATGACACCAATGAAAGAAAAACAATTAACAATATTTGGGTGATGGAAACAAAGCACGAAGACTCAACATCATATATAAAACATTTTCGGCAAGTTCAGCAGAACATTGCCGACGACCAAGATTCCTCGTCCTCGCTGAGGAAGAGGTGGCAGCCGGCGACAGTAATGCTTATACATTAGCTACATTCTTTGTGTCGCCGGATGACGGAGCAGGTGATATCAATATCATTTATACCTTATAATGATCAATAATATAATCTCGTAAATTTTCCATTACTAAAACAACGTCATATTTTATACTGGCATCTTCTATCCTATATATCATTAACCCCAATGACATTAAATATTCTTCCCTGCACTTGTCATATTCTTCCTTGCAGTTGTGACTGTTCCCATCAATCTCAATAACAAGCCCTAATGAAGGAACATAAAAATCAACAATATAATTTCCTATTATTTTTTGTCGATTAAAATTGATTCCGAAAAATTTCTTTTTATATACCTGTTGCCAAAATAAAACCTCGGAAAGATTTCCTGCTTTACGCAATTTTTTTTACATAATAATTTAATTTGGGATTCACAGGAAGATTGGTTATATATCTTCCTTTTATGAGTTGCTTGTTGATAGTAAACATAGAACAGAGAAGTTATTAGAAAATAAAAACGCAAGTATGAAAGAGATATTTTAATAAGGTATTATATTGATATCACCTGCTCCGTCATCCAGCGACACCTAGAATGTGGCTAATTTATAAGCATTACTGTCGCCGGCTGCCACCTCTTCCTCAACGAGGACGAGGAATCTCTCCGTCGGCAATGTTCTGCGAACTTGCGGGGGAAAGATTGTTCAACGATGGGCGCATTCCTTCCGGAATGCGGGAATTTATTCGGAATCTCGATGCTACCAAGCTGTATTCCCTTCCGGAAATAAATTATAAGATGCATATCTTTTCAACCCCAAATTGCAATAAAAAATATTACAAAAAAGAGAAAATAAAACTACTGACGTCACCATCAGAATTTCTTGACGTCACCGGCAAAATTTCTTGACGTCAAGAAATATATTTCCGGACGTCCGCAGTGAAATTTCTTTACGTCAAGAAATTTTCTTCCGCACGTGCGCAATTTGAACGGCATCACTCCATAAGTTGTTTTCAAACCGAAAACATCCCTCAAAAAAGATTTAACCGACATCTCTTTTGAGTCGATGAGCGGATCGGGCCGGAGCAGCCAAAAGAAAGATCATATCTGACAAAGAGAAAAAAATCGTAAAAAGAGGTAAAAAGAAAATTAATTTATATTTTTGCTCGGTTTGATAAAAATAAAGTCCGGAAATATTGCCAAAAAACTATTAATATACAACGGTATGAGTGAAGTTAAAGAAAATAAGATAAAATACGAAACCGCCTGGTTTTCATCGGGTTGTTTCTGGGGAACCGAGTACCATTTCATGAAAGCTTCGGGAGTGATTTCTACAACTGTAGGCTATATGGGTGGAGATACTCAAAATCCATCCTATCTTGAAGTATGTACCGGCAAAACCGGTCATGCGGAGACCACAGAAGTTTGTTTTGACCCGACAAAGACCTCTTATGAAGAGTTGGTAAAGTTGTTTTTTGAGA
>JAEWNB010000112.1 GCA_023392945.1 Bacteroidota bacterium | reverse complement strand
GTGTTATTTTAGTACATTAATCATTTTTCCTGTTTCTCTTTTTTCTTCACTTTGAATAGCCGTCTATTTTATTATTTTTTTTTTTTGCTGGAATTAAAATATATTAATCGAACTCAGGTTAATAATAAAAAAATCATATTTTTGCCCAGCATTATTAACCTAAATTATTGCGTATGAAAGCTTATGTGTTTCCGGGACAAGGTGCCCAATTTGTAGGAATGGGAAAGGATTTGTATGATCAATACCCTCTTGCAAAAGAGCTGTTTGAAAGAGCCAATCATCTGCTTGGCTTTTCTATAACCGATAAGATGTTTTTTGGGAACGACGATGATCTTAAAGCAACAAAAGTTACCCAACCGGCAATTTTTCTGCATTCGGTTATTGCATTCAAATTATTAAATGAAGGAGTTTTGCCTGATATGGTTGCCGGTCATTCTTTAGGCGAATTTTCTGCCCTTGTAGCTAACGGGGCATTAAATTTTGATGATGCCCTTTTGTTGGTTTCCAAAAGAGCTCAGGCAATGCAAAAAGCCTGCGAAATGAATCCTTCCGTCATGGCAGTAGTGATTGGATTAGACGATCAAAAGACTGTAGATATATGCAATTCGATAGATGAAGTGGTAGTCCCTGCCAACTATAATTGTCCGGGTCAACTTGTTATTTCAGGTTCTTTTAAAGGTATTGATATGGCAATTGAGCTATTAAAAGCTGCCGGGGCTAAAAGGGCAATGAAACTTAATGTGGGAGGTGCTTTCCATTCTCCCCTGATGCAGCCCGCTAAGGAAGAACTGGCAAACGCTATTGAAAATACCCCTTTTAACAAACCTCTTTGCCCAATATATCAAAATTATAGTGCTCTTCCTTCCATAGACTCTTCTTTAATTAAAAGAAACCTTATTGCCCAACTTACAGCCCCTGTTTTATGGACTCAAACAATTCAAAATATGATTCACGACGGAGCTGATGATTTTGTGGAATTTGGCCCTGGAGAAGTTCTACAAGGTCTTATAAAAAAAATTGATTCTTCTGTTAAAATTTGGGGTAAAAAATAATTATTCAACACATTTTTTGTAATCCTCTAATAATCAAACTAAAATTTTATCAACGTCATTTTGTTAATATTAATTATAAATATTTACTTTGAAATTTGCAACAAACCTTTAATTTAGCAAACGATTGTTGAATTTTTATTTTACTAAATAACTTTTTGCTTTTCAGGTCTTTACTACTACTGGCTCTCCTTTTACTCCCAAGATAAAATATAAATCAACAGGAATGAAGAAAGTTATTAATATTATATTAGGTCATGAGTAATGAATTATCTCTTTTCGGTTTTGTTGATGAAACAGAAGTTCCAAAAATTGAAAATATTGAGTTTTCTCAAGAAAGTGCAGAAATGATTCTTTCCAGAGAATCTACACTGGAAACTCTTACAAATGATTTTGATGATGATTTTGATGATCTTACAAGTACTACAAATGAAGATGAACCAATGGTTCCTATGAAAGAAAAAGAAGAAACAGAAAATTACACAAAGAAAGCGATTTTTAATGAAGCCGTTGATTATTTTAACGGTGATGAACTCGCAGCCGGCGTTTGGATTGACAAATATGCTCTTAAAAACGCTGAAGGAGAGCTTCTAGAAAAAACTCCCGATGAGATGCATCGCAGATTGGCGAAAGAGTTTGCCCGTATTGAAAAGAAATATGCCAATCCAATGGATGAAGAGTTAATATATTCTTTATTCGAAAGATTTAGATATATTATCCCTCAAGGGAGCCCTATGGCAGGAGTGGGAAATAATTATCAGATTTCATCCCTCTCTAATTGTTTTGTTATTGGCAATGATACTAAATCAGATTCATACGGTGGTATTATGAAAATGGACGAAGAGCAAGTACAACTTATGAAACGTCGTGGAGGAGTTGGCCATGACCTTTCTCATATTCGTCCTGCCGGAAGCCATGTTAAAAATTGTGCCCTCACTTCTACCGGAGTGGTTCCTTTTATGGAAAGATATTCTAACTCTACCCGCGAAGTCGCTCAGGATGGTCGCCGCGGAGCCCTTATGCTCTCCATTTCTATCAAACATCCGGATGCCGAGAAATTTATTGATGCTAAAATGTCAGAAGGTAAAATTACCGGTGCAAATGTTTCAGTTAAGATTGATAATGAATTTATGGAATGTGTAAAATCCGGAATGCCATATATTCAACAATACCCGGTCAATTCAGAAAGTCCTTTGGTAAAAAAGGAAATTAATGCTTCTCAACTCTGGGATAAGATTGTCCACAATGCATGGAAATCCGCTGAACCCGGGGTGCTGTTTTGGGATACCATTAAAAAAGAAGCTATTCCGGATTGTTATTCTAATGAGGGTTTTGAAACACTCTCTACAAACCCGTGTGGAGAAATTCCTCTCTGCCCATATGACAGTTGTCGTCTTATGGCTCTTAATTTATATAGCTATGTTGACAATCCTTTTACTGAAGAAGCTACTTTTAATATGCCCCTCTTTAGAAAACATGTTAAGTATGCTCAAAGAATGATGGATGACCTTATTGATTTGGAAATTGAAAAAATTGATAAAATTATTGCTAAAATCGCTAGTGATCCTGAAAATGAAGATGTAAAAAGAGTGGAATGGGAATTGTGGCATAAAATTAAAAATAAAACTTTAAAAGGAAGACGAACAGGACTTGGAATTACTGCTGAAGGAGATATGCTTGCCGCTCTTAATATTCGTTATGGTTCTGACCATGGAAATTCATTTTCTGCTGAAGTACATAAACAACTTGCCCTCGCTGCATATGAATCTTCTGTGACTATGGCCAGAGAACGTGGGGCTTTCCCAATTTACAGCTGTATCAAGGAAGTGAAAAATCCTTTTATTCATAGACTTAAAGAAGCTGATGAAAAACTTTATGAGGATATGATTCGCTACGGAAGAAGAAATATTGCACTATTGACAATTGCTCCAACAGGAAGTGTCAGTATTTGCACCCAAACTACTTCCGGTATTGAACCTGCTTTTAATGTAGTTTATAAGAGAAAAAGAAAAGTCAATCCAAATGATCTTAATAACAGAAAGACTTTCCGTGATGTGACCGGAGATTATTTTGAAGAATATATGGTCTTTCATCCCAAATTCCTCACTTGGGCTGAAATAAATGGCTATTCAGCTCAACAATTGAAAGATATGAATGATCAGGAAATTCAATCTCTGGTTGAAAAATCTCCATACTATAAATCAACTTCTGCCGATACCGATTATTTAAAGAAAGTTGAACTACAAGGTCTTATTCAAAAGTGGGTGGATCATTCTATCTCGGTTACGATTAACCTTCCATCAAATACTTCTAAGGAGACAGTGGGACAACTCTATTTTAAAGCTTGGGAATCTGATTGTAAAGGAATGACTGTCTATCGCGATGGCTCTCGTGAGGGGGTCCTCAATGCTGCTGTTGCTCCCAAAAAACAGGATGAGGTTGTCAAAAATCTTAAAAGACCAAAAGAACTTAGAGCTGAAGTAATCCGTTTTAAAAATAATACAGAAGATTGGATTGCCTTTATCGGGATGAAGGATGGAAAACCATACGAAATCTTTACCGGAAAAACAGAAGAAGACAGATTCCCTATTCCTAAATGGGTCGAAAGAGGCAATATTATTAAAATTAGACATGATGACGGAACCAAATCTTATGACTTTCAGTATTACGATAAGGATGGCTATGAAGTTCTTATGCGAGGTTTGTCAAGAAGTTTTAATCCGGAATTTTGGAATTATGCTAAAATGATTTCCGCTCTTTTACGCCATGATATTCCATTGGAAAATGTAATTAATATTATTTCAGGTCTTAATTTCCGTGAAGATAGTATTAACTCTTGGAAGAACGGGGTTATACGTGCTCTCAAGAAAGGATTCCAGGACGGAACTAAAGCCAAAGGAGCCATTTGCCCTAAATGCGGTGAGGTAAATACAATGGAGTTTAAAGAAGGATGCCTTACTTGTTCTAAGTGCGGTTTTTCCAAGTGCGGCTGATAGAAAATAAATTCTTTTTTTGATTTGTTGTGGCACATTTATATGTGCCTTTTTTTGGGACACATAAAATTTATGGGGATTAAGAATACAATAAGAGTATAATAAAGATTTTAAATAAGGATTATAGAATTCATAAATTAACTATTTTTACGACAAAAATAAATATGGAAAAAAATCTAATA
>JAEWNB010000111.1 GCA_023392945.1 Bacteroidota bacterium | reverse complement strand
TATTAGATTTTTTTCCATATTTATTTTTGTCGTAAAAATAGTTAATTTATGAATTCTATAATCCTTATTTAAAATCTTTATTATACTCTTATTGTATTCTTAATCCCCATAAATTTTATGTGTCCCGTTAAAACCCACCATTGCTTTCTCAAAATCTGTTTTTCTGTTTTCTTTAATTTTCCAGACCTCAAAATATACAAAACTCATGTAAAGCATGTGATAAGCAATAAAGGCAAAGGGATATTTTGCATTATTGTAATTGCTCTCAAAACTTTCCCAAAGGAAATTTATATAATCTTGCTCATCCCTTGTTTTGTAAGAGTATGGCAAATATTCCAGTAACTCATTTGCGTTTGCCATTATTTCACCCAAAGTTTACTGATTTCGTCTTTAATTTTCTGCTCGTATAAATTAACCAGCTCTTTGTTTGCATTTACTAGTTGTTGTTCTTTTTCGATTTGGGCAACTATAGCTTCTTGCTCGGATAAAGGGGGTAAAGGAACTTTTATTAATGAAAAATATTCATATCCAACTCTAGGTAATTGTGCTCCCTTTAAGCCTTTCAACACTTCAGCATTAAACTTATCACTTATTAGATAATTTGAATAAAATTTTGAATTTGAAATTGCATTCTTTTCTCGTAAAACAAAAATATCAGTTGAGCATATTCCATCAATAGTTGCTAAAAAAACTTTGTTTAAATTTGGACGAAGCTTACCATAAAGTATATCTCCAATAACAAATTTCGTTTTTAAACTTTTAATCTCAGAAAACTGAGAGACTATATTTCCGATTAAAGTTCCTGTGTTTTGCTCAATATTTTCTAGCCCAATATAAAAAACATCACCTTCAAATTCTTGTGGGTTAATATTATTGTTAACTTTTTCCAAAACCTTTCCTAACTCCACCATTTCCCACTCAGGTTTAATATCAATATGGGGGTTGTAGTTTTCTACTACTTGTTTGGCTCCGGCTATTATTTTCTCGTATTGCTCTATTTTGATTTCGATTTCTGATTGAACCGTAATTGGTGGCAAAGGTATTCTGAAAGGAGACAAAGAAGCTCTTGTAATTTGAGGTTGGGCAGCTCCAGTAATTACTGAACTCAAATCTGAAGCCTTTAATAAATGGAATAAAAACCTCTTATATATTCTGTCATCAATTGGTTTAGCAACCATTGCATTACCTGTAATCCAAGACTTTGGATCAGAAAAATTTATTGTTCCACATGTTGCGCCTCTACATGTTATTAGTACTTCCGAATCTTCATGATTGTATTTATCGTAATAACCAATTACACCGTTTGCACCGAAAACTTTGTATTCCCCATTTTCTTTGAAATCACTTGCGCTAATAGTTTGAGGTTGATAAAGATCACAAACTTCGCTTAATTCAACTAAATCGAATTTAGAGAGTTTTTTTGCAATACTGTCTTTATATCTATCTCCGCTTAGATTGTAATCACCATTTTCTTTTATTCTGCTTCTTTCAACAGCAATCGAGTATAAAGGTAAATGATCAAAATCAATTAATGAAAAATCTTTATTACGAATAGCTGTAATGTACTGCTTAATAAAGTTTGTAGCATCAGGTAAATCACTTGTTTTAAGTTCTTTTCTTTGTGCTCCTAAAGTGTATCCATCGTTTTCAATTTTTATGAAAAGGATTTTATCAGTTTTTTTTGTAAGAGTTTTATCTAATAAGAGAATGGAAGTTTTCACACCGCTATACGGTTGAAAAATACCTGCCGGTAAACTTACCACTCCGTACAAAAAGTTCTTTTCAACCAGCAATTTCCGCAATGCTTTGTAAGCAGTGGCACTCTGAAAAATAATCCCTTCGGGAACAATCACTGCTGCACGACCGGTTGTCGGGTTTATATGTTCCATGATATAGTCAACAAAAAGCACCTCGCTACGATTTGCTTGCATTGCAAATTTTTTATGCGGGCGGATACCTCCTTTTGGTGTCATAAAAGGCGGATTAGCCATTATAATGTCGAATGTATCTCCCCAACGGTCAGTATAGGTTAAAGAATCATATTCAAATATTTTGGGTGTTGTAAAGCCATGCAAATACATATTTACCAAACTCAAACGCACCATTTCGGAAGAAATATCGTAACCAACAAAATTATTTATTAGCTTTTTTCGTTCATCGGGCGAAAGTAAATCACCTTTGTTCTTTTTGGTATTTTCGTTCAGAATGTGTTTGTACGAAGAAATTAAAAAACCGGCAGTTCCACAAGCAGGGTCACAAATGCTTTCATCTTTTTTGGGTTGTATAATGGCAACCATAAAATCAATAATGTGGCGGGGTGTACGGAATTGTCCTGCATCCCCCTGACTGCCCAAAACTGATAACAGGTATTCAAAAGCATCACCCAGTTTTTCGCTATGGTCGTAATGAAATTCATTGATTACTTTCAAAAACATTTTTAATGTCTCAGGGTCTCTGTACGGCAAATAAGCATTTTTAAATATATCTCTGAAAAGTTGCGGTATGTTTGGATTTTGGTTGAGTTTTACAATGGCTTCTCCATAAAGTGCTAACATCTCATATCCGCCCAATTTAGGGTCAAATATTTTTGTCCAACTGTATTTTTCGTAATCACCAGCAAAAAAACTAGCGTCTCCACCAAATTCCATAGCTTCTTTATCCATATCGTCCATAAATTTGTATATCATGGCAATGGTAATTTGCTCCACCTGACTTTGTGGGTTTGGTAGTTTTCCTACTAAAATATCTCTCGCAGTATCAATTCTGCGTTTTGTTTCTTGGTCTAACATTTATGCAACAAATTTATTTAGTGATACATTATCTTTTATGTACTCAGGTATTGCAAAACGCAACTCTGGCGATAGTTTTCTGAATACATCACCATTGGGATTGGTGTTTAATAATGCATATTTTTTATTCTCAATTATATCTCTGAATTCAGAGTCTGTAATGTAACTTTTAAAATAATCCCTTGCGAATGTGAAATATTCTTCGGGGGGTAAATAACGACTGTCAAACTTCTCAAATTCTTCGTCAAGGAGTTCGTCCTTAGATTTAAAATATGGAATAAAACCAAAGATTTTTTCAATAATTTCCCTTAATGATAAACGCCTATCAATTTTTATTGAATTCCGTAGTTTGCTAATATTGTAAAACTCCTCTGGTTTATCAAAAATTTGACTGATAATGTATTGTTCTATTGCATCAAAATCCTTTTGCTGAACTAATTCTTTGATTTTGTCATCCTCTTTTACTTTATCTTCAAATTTTTCAAAATACATTCTGTCAATCTTCATTCCTTCAAGCCCAATTTTATTGACTGTAATAGTCTTTAAGGGGTCGAGTTTTGTGCTATCGTATTCATCAACAACATAACCACCTCCATAACCGCCTTCGGTTGAAGTTCCTTTTGGTGGTAACTTTAAAACTTCATCGTAATTAAATTTTTCCTCAAAATACTCGCAGTTTGCAAAGAAGTCAAATAGTTTAAACCTCGACTTATGAAGATTTTCTTCCGATATGTTTTCAATTAATCCTTTATCCTTTAAAACTTCTTTATTTGCAAAATTGAATTTTCTTGTTCCTCTACCTTTAATTTGAATAAAGTCGGTTGGTGAGAAAATTGGTCGCATCAAACTGATATTCAAAATATCCGGACAATCATAACCTGTTGTCATCATTCCGACTGTAACACAAACACGAGTTTTGCTTGTTTGGTATAAATCATGAAAGTTTCCTTTGCCACCTAAACGATTGTTGGTAAAGTTAATAGTTAATTGCTGTGCATCGGGAATCCATGAGGTAACTTGCATAGCAAAATCAGATTGATATTTGCCCGGGAACATCTTATCGGCAAATTCATTGAGAATTTGAGTAATTTTAGCAGCATGATTTTGACTCACACAGAATACGATTGATTTACCAATTTCCCTTGAAATAGGGTCTTTATATGCGTTTTCTAAAAATGTTTTACAGAATATACGGTTAGTGTTCTCGGAAAACAATTTCTTTTCAAAATCACGTTGTGAAAAAGTAGTTAAGGTTTCTTCTCCATTATCGTCTGTTATTTCAACCGTGTAACCTTCATCGCTTAATAACTGTGTGGTTATTTCTGTTCTTGCATCTACAACACATGGATTTACCAAAAAACCATCTTTAACACCGTTTAAAAGACTATATTGAAAGGTCGGTTTTCCATCTTCGCAACCAAAGGTTGTGTAAGTGTCTAAAAGCATTCTCCTTTCTAATTCTCTTGGGTCTTTTTCGCTTAACGCACCTGCATCAATCTTTTTTAAATAGTCCTTTGGTGTTGCTGTCAGACCTAACTTGTAACCTATAAAATACTCAAAAACAGCCCTGCTGTTACCTCCGATACTTCTATGCGCTTCATCAGAAATTACAAGATCAAAGTCAGTTCGAGAGAAAATTCTTTTGTATTTGTTTTTGAAAAGAAATGATTGCACTGTCGATACTACAATTTCTGCTTGTCGCCAATCATCTCTGTTTTCTTTATAAATACTGCACTTATAATCAGTTCTAAGATATTCTTTAAAAGCTTTATCTGCTTGGTCTTCCAATTCCAAACGGTCAACCAAAAATAAAACTCGTCTTGCGTTTCCAGTCCGTAAAAACAATTTAATAACTGCTGCTGAAGTTAGAGTTTTCCCAGTGCCAGTTGCCATTTCAAACAAAAAGCGGTCTTTGCCTTCTTTAACTTCTTCCTGTATCCGTTCAATAGCTCTAACCTGATAGTTCCGCAAAAACCTTAATTTGTTTTCTTCAATAAATGCACTGCGTTGTGATTCATCAATATATCTCGGGTCGCTTGCATAATCCGGTTTTTGAGTTTTTACAATGTAATCTTCTTTTACTTTTTCATTTATTAATGCTTCAGCATTTGGTTTAAATCCCGTATATCCGATAACAGTTTCAGGTTTTGGAAATGTTGCAATAATATTCGGATTGCCTCTTTGCAAATCCCAGAAATAATGCAAATTTCCATTTGAAAGAATTACGAATCTACAGTTTTGAGATTGCGCATACTTTCTGGCTTGTTCCTTAGCAAAAAGTGGGTTTATTTCTTCTTTCTTTGCTTCTAAAACAATGAAAGGGAAACCCTTGTCATCAAGTAATAAGTAGTCAATGAAGCCATTTTTCGTCTTTTCAAAATTTTCTCCGAATTCATCTAATTCGGTTTGAGTTAGTTTTGTTTTATTCTCAAGTACAATGTTGGCTTTGCCTTCTTTGGAGTCAAAGAAACGCCATTCTGCTTCTTCAAGCAGTTTATTGATTTTTATTCTTGCTTTAGCTTCTTTTGACATTACAATTCTGTTCTATTTTAAAATCACAAAGTTTGTTTTAAATCCTCAATACCAATTATTCAAATAAGTCGCTGTCTTTCAGTGGCACGTTGGCAAACTCACAATAAATACTTTTTTGGCAATAATACATAGGTGTTGTTAGCTGTTTATTTTTCTTATTATTTCTATTTTCTTTTGAATTGTTTTTGGTAAAAATTCATAATAGTCATCAATAAATTTTTTAATTACTTTATTATCAATCACTGAAATTTTCTCACTTTCTAAATTTCGATTTACATAAATATTATTAGACTGAAATAAAATATAATTTTCATCTGACTTGTTGTAATTTGCTAAATCTATTGAAGTGTTTCCTGATTTAACTTGAATTAAAAAACTTTTTTTTGTTTCTTTATTTTTTACATAAAATTCATAACTCATTGTGTCTCCTTTTCTAGAGTTTGGTACTACAATATAATCTTGAATTTGTAAAAAAATAAAAATCAAGTCTTCTAGTTCTTCTGAATCAATTAAATCAAAATAATCTGTGATGTTGATTTTAAGATTTTCAAATTTATTATCTTTATTTTTTTCATTCCAAAGATATTTTGAATAGTAATATATAGTTTTTGATTTTATTGCTTGTAGTGTTCTAGTAGCTCTAAAACAAGCGATAACTTTTCCCGGGACTTCTTCAGTTTCGATTTTTGCAAAACTAACTTCAACAACATTTGCAATATCAATATCTTTTTCATTTGCTTCCGTTGTGTTGAAATATTTCCATTCTGACTTTACCTTTGCCAAATAGTAATCTCCATTGTTATCTCTAGTCCAAATTAGATCATTAATTTTTATTCTATCTTTTAAATATTTAACTACATTAATTTTTTTGAATTTTTTTGTTGCTTTTTTCGAATAATTTTCCCAGTCTAATTCAGTTGTTTCATGAGTAATTCTCCATCCAACACCTAAAATTTTTTTTCTTAAACAGTAGTCAAAAACAGTTTGAGTATCTGCTTTTCCACCTTTAGGTCTTATGTGTAATCTATAAATTGACATTTGTTTATTTTTAAAATTGCCCCTATCTCATTAATATCCACACATCACCCTCTTAAAAATGTTTTAATTCGTCTTATTGATGTAACTATTGTGTTCCTTTGAGCGATTATGAAGTGTATTCTAATGTTTTATCCAAAACAATTTTCCTTTATTATAATTAATTTTTACTGGTGTAAATTTTGACCTTACAAAAATAGCTTTTTTTTCATTTCTATTACAATCTTTTTTATGTCCATTTTTTCTAAAAATGCTTCATTTTTAGAAAAAAAAAGTTTTGAGAATTATAGAACATTGTAGAATTTATCACGACCACCCCGTCAGCAGGCAACACGCTGGAAATGGCTATTTCTAGTACTCTCATGTAATTTTCCATAAAACCATCATCGCCAAATTCAGATTTAAAGGTTTCTATTTCTAGCAACTCATGCTTTGGTTAGTTCCTAATTCATTAATTTCATTAAAATATCAATTTCCAAAAAAATCTTGCTAATTTTGCGCGCTGAATTAGGCCGAAAGCTACCTGGGTACAGACACCAAACTTAATTTGGGGAAGAGCTAGTTCAACACAGCACTATGGGAAATAAAAAAATATTTGGGTTACATAAAAATGTCTTTTTCACGGGATTGACCAGTTTCTTTACGGACACCTCCACGAAAATGATCTATAGTGTGATGCCGTTATTTTTATTGTCGCTTGGAGCATCCAAGACTTCCATTTCCCTGATTGAAGGAATTGCAGAAAGTACCGCCTCTTTATTTAAGGCATTTTCCGGACGGTGGAGTGACAAGATTGGGAAGAACAAGCCCTTTATGATACTTGGGTATGGGC
>JAEWNB010000039.1 GCA_023392945.1 Bacteroidota bacterium | reverse complement strand
AGGCATGATAAAGAGCTGTATAGAAGACTTCTTTCAACTCAGTATCTTCAGTTTCAACAACAATTTTGTTTAGTTCATCATTCCACATTTTTTGTGCATCTGCTTTAACTTTATCAAAATTAAAATCAGAAATTTCACTTTGATTATGAATTGCCCCTTCCATATCACTCACAATTCCCGAGATAGCAACCTTTAAAACAACTTCTTTCACATCATCTGCAAAATATATGACCGCTTTACAATCTTTCCCTGCTATTTCATTTTCCACTTCAATAGGAATACCATTCACATAATATTCAATTTTTTTAATAGGTTGTGAGAAAAGAATGGAAAAAGATAGTTTCTGATGATTATTCCACGCACTCGATTCACGAATTCCTACTATCATGTTTTTTTTCGAATCAAATTGAATTTTGCTGAAAATAACTTTATCCCTGTGTTTTAAATCAAGGATTACCCCTTTAGACTTATCACTGCCATCAGGAAAAGTATAACGATGTACAGCCACTCTTTTGGAAGCAGTTAATTCTACTTTCACATTGTCCTTATTTAATAAAACAGCATAATAACCGGGAGAGGCAGTCTCATTTTGATGTGAAAAACTGCTTGCATATTCTTTGTTAATTACCGATGGTTTCCCGGTAAAAGGCATTAATAAGAGGTCTCCATAGTCTGAACAACCTGTCCCGCTAAGATGCGTATGTGAAAAACCATATATTATATTATCAGAATAATGATAGGCCGAACATCCGTCCCAGCCATCCAATCTCGTGTCAGGGCCGGGCTGAATCATTCCAAACGGAACAATCGCTCCAGGATAAGTGTGTCCATGATAATCGGTTCCAACAAAAGGGTTTACAAATTGTGCAAGATTCTGCTGTTGCCCAAAAATTGAGACAGTAATAAAAAAAGAAAAAATTAAAATTAAAATAGAGTGCGATTTTTTCATGATAATATTAATATTTAGCGGCAAATATACAAAATAATAAATTTTAAATACTGCACCAAGACCTATTCCAAAACATACACTAATTGAATATTAATCATAACTGTTTATTATTATTTTGCTGGACGTTTCGGCTCCTATGCTTTATCTTCGCTAATAAAACCACATTTCGGCCTCAATCACTATTTCAATAAGGATATCTCAAAATTGTTTAATGAAAAATAAATAGAAAATCACTACATTTGCATCTTAAAAAATATCAGTGAATTCTAATATCAAACCCTTATTATTATTACTCCTTATCGGCACTTTGATATCTTGTAAACCAAAAAAAACCGAAGAGGGAAAAATGATTTTCCGATATAATGAATCAAGCGGAATTCAGTCTCTTGATCCTGCATATTCCTCAGGTCAGTCAACTATTTGGCCCTGCAATCTTCTTTACAACGGATTGGTTGACTTGGATGATTCTCTTAATATTGTTCCTTGTATTGCAAAAAGATGGACCATAAGTGAAGATGGGAAGGTATATACTTTTATTCTAAAAAATGATGTCTATTTTCACAACACTAAATACTTTCCTTTCAAAGGGAAAAGAAAAGTGACGGCACAAGATTTTGTTTACAGCTTTTGTCGTATTTTAGATGACGAGGTTGCCTCTCCCGGAGCATGGATTTTTCAAAAAGTTGAACGAGACTCTGAAGGAAATCCCTCTTTTACTGCATTAAATGACAGCACTTTTCAAATTAAACTCACAGAGTTATTTCCTCCATTTCTTGGTATTTTATCTATGAAATATTGCTCTGTGGTTCCTAAAGAAGCAGTGGAATATTTTGGGAAAGAGTTCCGAAAATTTCCTGTCGGAACCGGACCTTTTCAATTTCAACTTTGGGAAGAGGGAATTAAGTTAATACTGCGAAAAAATCCATACTATTTCGAAAAAGATGAAAAAGGAAAGCAACTTCCTTATCTTTATGCAGTTGCAATTTCTTTTATTGTGGACAAACAATCTGTCTTTATGGAATTCATGAAAGGCTCCCTCGACTTCATGTCGGGTATTGAAGCCTGCTATAAAGATGCCCTGCTGACCAAAGAGGGCACGCTGAATCCTAAACATGACCATAAAATTATTATGATTACCGGCCCCTACCTTAATACCGAATATTTGGGTTTTTTACTAAAAGAAAAGGGAAATAATAATCCTTTACTTAACAAGAAAGTACGGCAGGCTATCAATTATGGCTTTGACCGTGAAAAGATGATCCGCTATTTGAAAAATAATATAGGCTATCCTGCCAATAGCGGATTTGTTCCCAAAGGAATGAAATCTTTTAATCCCGAAAAAGTTAGGGGATATTACTATGACCCGGAAAAAGCAGCCCAACTTCTTAATGAGGCCGGATATCCCGGTGGCAAAGGACTACCTCCAATTCCTCTTTCGGTTTCAGCATCCTATCTTGATATCAGCCAGTATATTCAACATGAACTCAGTAAAATTGGGATTACAATAACATTGGATGTGCAGCAAGCTGCTCAACAAAGACAAATGATGCGAAATTACCAGCTTCCCTTTTTTCGTGGTTCCTGGATATGCGATTATCCTGATCCGGAGAACTATCTCTCCCTTTTTTATTCCAAAAATCTGCAACCTATCGGGTCAAACTATACCCATTATGTTAATTCAGAATTTGACGGCCTCTTTGAACAATCCCAGTCTATCCTGGATGATTCATTAAGAAACAGTTACTATTCCAAAATGGATTCACTCTTAATGGAAGATTCTCCCGTGGTGGTGCTCTATTATGACAAGATTATTCGTTTCACACAGAAAAACGTTCATGGGTTGGGAACCAATCCCATCAATATGCTAAATCTAAAAAAAGTATATATAACTAAATGATAGTAAATCATATAGCATATTCTCTCCAAAATCCATTATCCAGATAAAACATTCTAAAAATATTGTTTTGTCTTAATTTGTCAAGAGCCTCCTCATAGTACAAAAGCAACTCCGATGATTTGTGTGCATCACTACTGAAAATACAGGGAATGTCACGTTTAGAGATCTCTTGTAATATAAAGTCACAAGGATAAAATTCGTTACAACGATTTTTGTAAAGTCCACGAGAATTAATTTCCACAATAATATTATGCAGCTTAATCAAATCCAATGCCTTCACAACAAGATTTCTATACCAACTTTCCTTTTGATTAAAGAAGCGATTTTGATTGTGCATCTTAATTTTATCCAAATGAGCTATAATATCAAAACTTTGGGTCTCAATCATCTCAAAAGTTTGTTCCCAAAAAGCAGTCACAGCTTTTTGAACATTCCCATTATAAAGCTCATAAATTCCCCTATCATAGATTTCCCTTTTGGATCCGTCAATAAACCAAAGTTTTCCTGATATATTTTCTTTAACAAGATGAACCCCTCCAATAATATAGTCAAGTGAATACTTTTGTTTATAGTAAGAAAAATCCCGAGTAACTTCGGGAATAAAATCACATTCCAATCCCACAAAAATATTTAGAGTCGTTTGTTGCTTTTGCCAAAATTGAATTTCCTTAATATATTCGGGAATTAATTCATCACGAATAGCAAAATTATTTTCATGAGGAACAGGTGCATGGGAAGAAAAACCAAGATGATCAAACCGAAAGTCAACTGCTCTCTTCACAATGGAAGATATGGACTCCTTACCATCGCAGAATGTGGAATGTGTGTGATAATTACAGAGCATAAGTAGTAATCATTATTTATGTTTCAGTGATTCTTTTTTATAGTGAGAAACAACATTCGTATCCATTTCAACATCACATCCATATTCTCCTAGAAAAACAGTAAGAACAGAATCAAAATGGATTTGACTTTCCGTGATTTTTCTTGCAGATTGTAATAATACAGAATCTAACTCATGTTGCAAAATGAGGGATTTCTCAATAATCATTTTTTGTTTTAATTTCAATAATTTAGGAGCTTCGTTTTTTAAAACATTATCAACTGTCATAAAAAAAGAATGACTTGCATTATAAAGATCCTTATTATCATGAAAGTA
>JAEWNB010000144.1 GCA_023392945.1 Bacteroidota bacterium | reverse complement strand
AAGTGTAGAAGTTAATAATGAAATTAAGGGTGGTTCGTTTGATTGTTTTTATTATTCAGACACTGCGGTTCGCAATCCGTTGACCGACGCCAAAGCAAAACACCCCGAAAGGTGCTCTTTCAGGGTGTTTTTGGAAGTAGTGATTTATCTGATTTGGATGAATTTCTTAATCAAAATTAATTTTACCCAACGGAATAATTCTCATTAAACAGATTTTATCTCCCATTTTTATACTATTCAAAAGTTCCACATTAACTTCGCAACCAAATGCTTTTTCAAAAAGCACTTTGCTGTAGCCTGTTGTGCATTCGCACCACGTTTTACCGGGTAACTTATCAACTTCAGCAACCATCGGGCAAGGGCAAAATGGAAACTGCAAATAAAGATAAGGGGCCTTATAGGATAGACCTGCCTTTTTGGCTTCTTCTTGGTTTGCAAATTCTTCCAAATTTGTGGCCGATGCCATAAGTCTTTTTACCAGAGATAGTTTTTCTTCCATGGCATAACCACATTGGCAATTCATCCTGATTTTTTTCACTGTTTGCGGGTCGAAATTTTCTTCCAATCTCTTCATGGTATTTTTAACCCAAGTTGGATTGTCTTCACAATCCCCGTTTACTATTTTCTGAGCAATTGATTCATTACTTTCAGCTTTTACAGCACTAAAGATTACTTGTTCCTGAATTTTTCTTATATCAAACATTTTTTAATACTTTAAAGGTTCTACAAAATTTTAATTCCATTCTTGGCAGCCTAAAAACTGCAAATATATCGCCTATAGATAGATTTTATTGTGTGTTGTAAATGATTTATTCTTTTTTTATAACATCCCCTTCTTCATTTAGAAGTTCTATTTTCGGATTATTCTCACGGTCGATGTAAATTTTGATTCTTGGTTTTCCTTTATTATCATTAATAAATAATCCTACATCTTCATTCATTTTTTTGCCAACAAACATTCTATCTTCCGGCAATAAGCCCTCTTGCTTCATTTTAAGATAGGCTGCTGTTTTCTCTTTATTATCTTTTATTTTTTGATAATCTTCAAAAGCTTTAGTTCTTTCTTCATAGCCATCTTCTTTTGGATAATCCCAGAATTGCATGCCGTATGTTCTGGCATTTTTTTCAGTATTCTCCATGTATTGGAATTGCATAACCTGGTCATCCCTATATTTGTCAACTGAAAGAACTAATCCGGCTTCTTTGTCATTTCCATCGTAAACCAATCCTCCGCATTCATCTCCAACGGAATTAAAAAAAATCAGCCCGGCTTGTCGTTCTCTTTTCGGCAATAGTTTTCCGTTTACAATCCCCTGATGTTGTCTTTCACTATTGCTGATAACTAATTTTAGATCCCCATTGCTTTCAACAATATTAATTCGCTCCGCAGTTATTTCTTTAAAACTTTTTTCCTTAGACTGGCTCACTAAGTAAAAGATGGTGCCCAATAATGCAACTGTCAATAATCCAGAATAAACCATCAAAAATCTTACCTCTTTTTTTAATTTATCATTCATTTTCTCTCTTATATTTTAATTTAATTAGTCAAATTTTGCTTTCAATAAATTTGATAAAAGTCTATTACCAAAGTTGGTTACAACGTGTTTCTGCTAGGTATTGTTGCAGATTTCGTGAACCGCATTCTTTCACCCGAGCTTTATCATACGTAAAAAACGCGGCAAACTTAGCACTTTTTTGGCAATAAAAAATCCCGCCTGTTACAAGCGGGAAGTTCTATTAATTTCTGTTTTACAATTCAGACAAAATTTTCTATGGACACTTAAACCGGCCCCACACTCTTTGCATTTCCACTTCTCCTGTTCAAGTTTTATAAACTCATCAAGACCGTAATCTTGAATATAGGCAAGATTTTCTATCATGCTCATGCCATATTTTGTTCTATATCTTTTATCAAGATTTCTGAGTCTTGCGCATGGATATTTTTCACAATCAAAACAAAATCCTGATTCGGTTTTTGTTAATAGATTACAGTTGACAATTACACAACTTCGACAACTTTCTGTCTTATTTTTATCATCAGTTTTATGGCAGCCACTGCATGGTTTTTTCTCTCTCAAATAACCAATACATAATCCACAATTCATTCCGCAAGCTGCAATCAGCCCAATATATCTTAATTCAACATCTTTCATAGCTTAATCGATAAATATTTATCCATTAAATTCATTTTTTATCTATTGTTACTATTTCTATTCCCTTTTCTTTCCCAAATTCCAAAATAGACTGCTTAATTATTTTAGCTTCCGGATATAAAACGAATGCTAAATTTAATTTGATAGTTTTATTATCCAAGTTAAAATATATTTTATTGAAATCTACAACTAACGATTTTACAGAATCCCATTTGATATTCCTTTTTCGTTGAATTTCCGATAACTTATAATCAATATCACTGTTTGTAATGGTCATATAACACTTTGTCCATTTGAAAATCTTTGGGTTTCCCAAAATAATAAAGAAAAAACCCAACAAAAGATCCAAAGAGAGTGAAATAATTTGGGATATGGTTACTTCATTAAATGCCAATTTCAATATGCCAATAATACAAAAGGCAATTCCAAAAGAGGTTAAAACCCAACGTTTTACTTTTGAGATATTACTATTTTCATTTAAATCAAGGTGTAAATCATTCATAATAATCAAATTTTAAGATGTAAACAACTATTAATGCTTATTTATTTTATCATGTTCGTATTAAATTCCTGAATCAAAGTTTATTTGGGTAAAAACTATTGAGGAGTTTTTTTCGTATCGGCGAGGAGTGTTGTTTGATTGACAACATCTTTAATCATAATTTCGAGGAATTTATCTGTTTCTTCATACATGGGGCTATGTGCAGAATTGCAAAATGTGTAGAATCCTTTTATCGGAGCATCCAGTTTCTCAAAATATTCTTTTGAAAGGTTATAATTTACTGTCAGATCATTTTTGCCACTGAAGAAATAAACAGGAATATCTAAGTCGGAAATGAGAGTCGTGAAATCTGTTTCTAATATTTGTTCTCTTAGTTTTGACTTATTTACAAATGCAAACTTTGAATGCCAAATTTTATATTTTTCTTTGATAGTGTATGCTTTACATGTCCATACAGGAAAGAAAACCCCACTTAATATTGATTTCATATTATGCATTGTCCCGATTCCGAGTTCGTGCATTGATTTATCTCTGAGAACTGAATTAAAAAATGGTAATAAAAATGAATCGTTCTCAAGTATTGGATATTTTTTAAATTCCTTGACCCTCTTTGAGTTTCCTTCAGAGGAGTATTGGTCAATCATAAATTTATAGGCCAATTTTTCTGACTCAGCCTGGCGAGTTATCTGAGAGATTCCAATATATGAATGATACAATTGAGGAAACCTTTTTACTGCCTGAATAGCAAAAGCCGTTCCTCCGGAGTGGGCCATGATGTAGATTTTATCCTTTTTGAAGCGATCACGTAAATAGTTTGTAACTTCAACAGCATCAGAGGCAAGTTGTTCCAAAGTCATGCTTTCAATAGTGA
>JAEWNB010000134.1 GCA_023392945.1 Bacteroidota bacterium | reverse complement strand
ATGTTAATTGTTTGGTTATCAGCTACAAAAGTACAAAAATTCTATGATATAACCTATTTTTTTAACTCTTTTTAACTCTTTAATTTATTGATTACTTGATGATTAATAATCGAACTCAGGTTAATAGATAATCAAATGGATACTTCAGAAATTACTTTTGGAAGTAATCTAATGAAAGATGATTTTATTATCGATATCGGAAAAATCAACAAGATGTTTAAAATTGTCCGTGGCGGCAATTTCCGAGATGCATATTCTAATTCAAAGAAAGTGTCTCAATATATGAGATATACTATTACTGAAAAAAAACAATCTACCTGGATAGCACAACGCAGTGGCAGAACTAAAGATGGAAACGATTGTACAGAGGTTGCAGTGCTCAAAATGTTCTCTATGAGCAGCCATAAGCCTTTTATTGATAATTTGTCGGAGCTCAATATTACCCCTTTGGTTATCTCTTATGAGTATGAACCTTGCGATTTTTTTAAAACCAGAGAAATATATATCCAACGCCGACAAGAGTACAAGAAAGCTCAGGATGAGGATTTGCAAAGTATTCTGCATGGGATTAAACAATGGAAAGGGAATATTCACTTTGCTTTTACAGAAACTATCACACCAGAGGAGTTGAATTATTGTAGTTTACATAAGGATAAATTCAAATTATTAAAAGAAATTATTGACAAAAGAATTTATTCGCACTACAAATTATGGCCGACTAATTATATAGCTTTTGATTTGTTAAATGAAAATGATAACTATGCCCACTTATACTCAAAAAAACAAAAGGAAGATTTTCTCAGGTATAGAGATGATGGATTAAAATGTATTGACGGTAATATTGATGAATTAAAAGATATTTTCCTCAAAATTTATGCCAATCCTGTTTCAAATTACTTAAAAGCTATTGCTGAATCCGACGAGTTGCCTCTTTAGTCCAATAAACATTTTTTCCTAGTAAAGAAAAGCCCCAATAGCCTCGAACTTTGATTGTATTCTTATTTTCAAAACGAATAAATGTTTTATACACCCCTTTTTTCCCGGGATATTGAATAGTTCCATTCTGCCATTCATTATCCGCCGGATTATAAATCAAATTTTTTAAAAAGAGATAATTAAGAAAAGGCTTCTTTTTAACATTAGAGACCCAAACAACTTTCCCTTCATATTTTCCCGAAGTTGTTTTATAAATATAGGCTTGCGATTCCTCCCCTGAAAATGGATCAACCAAAAAATAATACCCAATAATATCATCGGCTTTATTTTGAGCATAAGCAAAAGAACATGAAAATATAATAATCAAAAATAGTGCTGCAAATTTATTCATAACAAAACAATTCCAATTTATCAACTTATCTATTAATAAAATAGGGCGAAAATAGCAAAATATTTCCGCCCTAATAAAACAATTTATTGTCCGAGAGTAGCTACCATCACAGCTTTGATGGTATGAAGCCTGTTTTCTGCTTCATCAAAGACAATAGACAATGGAGACTCAAATACTTCTTCTGTTACTTCCATGGCTTCCAGGCCATATTTTTGGTATATTTCTTCTCCTACAACGGTTTCTCTGTTGTGGAAAGCAGGTAAACAATGGAGGAATTTTACTTTTGGATTACCGGTAAGTTTTACCACATTCATATTTACCTGATAAGGTGTCAGCAATTTAATTCTTTCAGCCCAGACTTCAGCGGGTTCTCCCATAGATACCCAAACGTCAGTATATAAAAAGTCAACACCTTTTACAGCTTTCGCAACATCGTCTGTCAAGGTAATTTTTGCACCGGTTTCCTTGGCTATTTTCTGACATTGAGCAACTAATTTTGCATCAGGCTGACATTCTTTAGGAGCTGCAGCTCTGAAGTCCATCCCCATTTTAGCTGCGCCTACCATCAAAGAATTCCCCATATTGTTTCGGGCATCTCCAAGGTAACAGAAAGAAATCTGATTCAAAGGTTTGTCACTATGTTCCATCATAGTCAAAAAATCTGCCAATATCTGAGTCGGATGAAATTCTGTGGTTAAACCATTCCAAACGGGAACTCCGGAATATTTACCCAATGCTTCCACAATCTCTTGTGAATATCCACGATATTCTATTCCATCATAAAGTCTTCCCAATACACGTGCTGTATCTTTCATAGATTCTTTTTTCCCCATCTGGGAACCTGAAGGACCAAGATAGGTAACATGAGCTCCTTGATCCAATGCTGCCACTTCAAATGAACAGCGGGTTCTGGTAGAATCCTTTTCAAATAAAAGCACAATGTTCTTTCCTTTTAACATAGGCTGTTCACAACCTGTATATTTTGCCTTTTTCAAATCGGAAGCAAGAGTTAATAAAAATTTGATTTCTTCTGGAGTAAAATCCAATAATTTTAAAAAATTTCTGTTTCTCAAATTAAATGCCATAACTGTTTTATTTTTAAGGTTATTATTTATTTTATTATAATTTATCTGCTACTATTTTAGTACCGCAAGAGGGATTGCCAAGCTGTCCTGCTTCTGTGATGATACATTCTTTTCCCCCATTTTCAACAAAATATATTGCAGCTCTCACTTTTGGTGCCATCGACCCCTCCACAAATTGCCCGTCAGCTAAATGCTTTTTGGCTTCAGAAATTGTTATGATGTCTAATGCCTTTTCATTCTCTTTTTTAAAATTGATATACACCTTAGGAACATCTGTAAGAATATAAAAATCGTCAGCTCCAATATTTACTGCCACCAAAGCAGATGCAAGATCTTTGTCTATAACTGCTTCAATACCGGTAATCATGCCATTGGGTTCTTCAACTACAGGGATCCCCCCTCCTCCAACAGTTACCACTACATGACCTTCATCGGCAAGTTGTTTTACAATATCAATATTTTGAATTTTAATAGGTTTAGGTGATGCTACCACTTTACGCCAGCCGTTTCCTTTTGGATCAGGACGAAAAATAGAACCAGTTCTGGAAGAATATTCTACTGCTTCTTCTTCAGTGTAATATGGTCCAACCGGTTTAGTAGGATTTTGGAACATCGGATCATTCTTATCAACAACCACTTGAGTAACAATTGTGACAACATTCCTTTCAATATGTTCTTTTGCAAAAACATTTCTAAAACCTTTTTCAATTAAGTATCCGATAGAACCCTGAGTTTCAGAAACACAAAAATGCATCGGCATTCTTTGTAGCCCAAATAATTGACTCCCGGCCTCATGCTGAAGCATCACATTGCCAACCTGAGGTCCGTTGCCATGGCCTATAACTATATTGATATCTTGCTTAATAAGATTTACAAGAGATTGACAGGTTTCGGTAACATTTTGAACCTGTTCCTGAAAGGTGCCTTTTTGTTTGCTGCGTAGCAAGGCATTACCTCCAAAAGCAATTACAGCTAATTTTGACATACAAATGATTTAAGTTTCTACTATTTTAATATTTAAGTTTAGATTATTGATAAAAATGAAAGAAAAGTGCAAAGTGACGATGATCTCCCTGCACTTTTCTTCTTATTTATTAACTACCAAATATTGGCTCTTTGCTCAGGAGAAAGATACATTTTATCTTCGCTTTTCACATTAAAAGCATTTATAAAAGAGCTAATATGAGGTAAGGTCCCATTAACACGCCACTTTCCAAGTGAATGAGGATCTTCTTTTGTGCGTCTTATAATTTCTTCATCTCTTATATTGCCTGCCCAAACTTGTGCATATGCAATAAAGAAACGCTGATCAGCCGTAAATCCATCCATTTCAGGTTCTATTTTTCCAGCTTGTTTTGCTTTTTGTAAGGCTGTATATGAAATATTTAAACCACCATTATCAGCAATATTTTCGCCTAAAGTGAACTCTCCGTTAGCATAAATAGGTTGATCGTTAACATTGAGAACTTCAATTTTATTAAACCATTCTACCAACACTTGCTTTCTTTCATCAAATGCCTCAACATCTGTTGCATTCCACCAGTCATTCAAATTGCCGTCTTTGTCATACTTGCGCCCTTGGTCATCAAAACCATGACTCATTTCGTGCCCGATAACAACTCCGATAGCCCCATAATTAAAAGCATCATCTATATTTTTATCGAAAAATGGCGGCTGTAAAATACCTGCCGGAAAACAAATCTCATTGGTTGTCGGATTGTAATAAGCATTAACAGTCTGAGGTGTCATCAACCATTCCTCTTTATTAACCGGTTTGCCTATTTTAGCCAACTGGTATGAATTCTCGAATTTTCTTGCCCTAACTACATTTGCATAATAACTGTCATTACTAATCTCAAGACCACTGTAATCCCTCCATTTATCAGGATACCCGATTTTAACTTTGAAAGTAGCCAATTTATTCAAAGCTTCAACCTTGGTATCGTCTGTCATCCAACTATTTCCCTTTATCCTTTCAGCAAGTGCTTGCTGTAAATTGCCAACCATATCTAACATTCTTTGTTTGGATTCTGGGGGAAAATATTTTTCAACATACATTTGTCCTACTGCCTCTCCAAGAGCTCCGTCAACAGTAGCAACTACACGCTTCCAACGCGGTTTAAGTTCCTCTTTTCCAGTGAGTACTTTGCCATAAAAAGCAAAGTCGGCATTCACAAAATCATCACTTAAATAGGCTGCAGCAGCATTGATCACATTCCATGCCAAGTAAGCTTTAATCGTTCTTATGTCAGTATTTTCTAGAATTTCATTCAACCCCTTGAAATAAGGCAAAGTGGCAACATTAACGCTTGTAATATCATTGATTCCTAAACTCTTAATGTATTGCGGAATGTTAATTGCAGGAATAATCTGTTGAAATTCATCAATTTCACGAATATTATTTGTCTTATCAGGATCTCTCAATTCATTTTTATCAATAAATACTTTTGCCATATTTGTTTCAAGTTCAAGGATAGCGTTAGCCATCTCAACCTCTTTTCCAGAGAAATTGTCAATTTTATTATATCCTGAAAGAACAAACATTTTGGAAATCAGTTTAACATACTCATCCCTATAATTTTGCATATCTTCTTGCAGATAGTAATCACGATCTCCAATTCCCAATCCGGATTGATAAAACCAAGCAATTGTCATATTACTATTTTGAGGATCTGCTTCACCAAAAACAGTAAAAAAAGTATAATTGCCACTTAATGCCAATTCTGCCATCTTACCGGTAAGTTCAGTTTTATTTTTCATCAGCGCAATAGACTTTAATTCCTGTTCAATTGGAGAAGCCCCTTGCGTCTTGATCAAATCTGTATTCATTCCCAAATTGTATAAATCACCGATTTTTTGTGAAACCGATCCTTTGAGTGATTTTTTGGATGCAATTTCAGTAATAAGGCTTTTTAACTGAACTTGATTATTCTCTCCTAATTCATCAAAACTTCCATAACGCGAATATTCGCCTGTTAACGGATGATTTTTCATCCAGCCACCACACGCATACTGATAAAAATCTTCTGCCGGACTAACATTTTTCATTAAATTTTTAAAGTCAACTCCTGACCCACGTTGTGCCTCCTGAGCATTTGTTTGGCTCCCAATTGAGCAAAATAGAGCTATTAAAGTTACCATAGTGATTATTGTTTTCTTTTTCATAATTTAAATTTCTGATTATTAAATAGATAAAAACATATTATTTTTTTTATAAGGTTGCAAAGGTAACACTTTTTTTGAAAGTAAAAAATCAATTGGTATAGAAGTGGAAAATCTATTCTCCTCGCTATTTAAAATATTATCGATTATATATCTACGGTCTCATTACATTTTAATGATTATTTCTTTCAAAAAATTATAGTTACTGAAGTCTGTCATCTCTTCAGTAAGTCAAATACTGTTTTAACGGGGTTAAATGTTGCCAAAGGTACTTCTACAAATATTGTAAGCCAATCTGCCATTGCCCCATTCCATAAGCCGGGAAGTTCCATCGCTTTCAATTTTCTGTTTCCAAAAGATTTTATCGATATAAAACCACTATTTACATCCACATAATCCAGCAAATTATAATTATTGCCCATATAATCTTTAAAACTGCATACCATATCAACAGGATTGAAATGAGTCGCATTTTCCATAATCATTTTTTGTGATAAATTATGCATATCTATCTGTGAGGATTCTACTATCTGCAAGCGTGTCTCACCCCTTGAGTTTTGTACCCAATAGGGACCACCACCGGGCTCTCCTTCATTTTTAACCATCCCACAAACCCTGATTGGTCGATTTAGCAAATTTTTGAGATCATCTGCACTACAATTCTTTTCTATCGAAA
>JAEWNB010000106.1 GCA_023392945.1 Bacteroidota bacterium | reverse complement strand
TATTAGATTTTTTTCCATATTTATTTTTGTCGTAAAAATAGTTAATTTATGAATTCTATAATCCTTATTTAAAATCTTTATTATACTCTTATTGTATTCTTAATCCCCATAAATTTTATGTGTCCCTAATAATTGCATAAACATAAAATTTAAAAGAAAGTAGGTTAATCTTTTGGAATAGGATAGAAATAATGTAAAACCTTACATAATCCGAATCCTTAGAGTTTGTATTAGTATAATCACTCTATTTATTTTTATTATCAAAAAAAAACTATTTTTGCAATATTAAAAGGTGATGGGGTTCGCCAAAACTGCCGTAATGCTGATGACTCCTGCAAATATATAATTTAATGTCATGAAGATGTTTTTCATTGTAGGTTTGGGCAGTTTCCTCGGAGGCGGTTTCCGTTATTTAATTCAAAAACAACTTACCGATTCCATTCAAAGTTCTTTTCCATACTCTACCCTACTAATTAATATTACCGGCTGCTTTTTTCTCGGATTTCTTTTAGGAATTAGCAACAAATATGACTTTCTTTCACCTGAAACAAGACTTTTTCTTACTACCGGACTTTGCGGTGGGTTTACCACTTTTTCAACGTTTTCAAATGATAGTTTGATGTTATTGAGAGACGCTAATTATTCCTATTTTTTCCTTTATGTAATATTGAGTGTTGTTGTGGGTATTATTTGTACATTTTTGGGATATTTGATTTTTAAATAATAACGATATGAATAAGCCTTCAAAGTCAAAAATATTGAAGATATTTATCAGCAATACTGATAAATTCAAACAAGAGCCACTTTATGAGGTAATCATTTATGCTGCCAAAAGGTATGGATTATCAGGAGCTACTGCCTTTAAAGGCAATATAGGATTTGGAAGCAGCAGCGGCAAAATAAGCAATTTGCGTTTTTGGGAAATCACGGAAAAAATACCGGTCTTGGTGATGATAGTCGATGATGAGGAAAAGATCCTTTCTTTTATCAAAATTATTACGCCCTATTTTGAGAAAATTAAAAACAGCTGTCTGATTACTACAGAAGATGTTGAAATTATATTACATAAAAACGGGACTGTGAAAAATAGCCTGTTTTGAAATTAGTGCTTCACGAAATAAAAAGAAAAACCACTCATTTCAGAAAGCCCTATAGACCAGGACAGTTCCCTTTTCAAATTGAACAGAAAAATTATCGGATAGTGCTTCGTTGAGGCTTCCTTCCCACAAATGTTTAAATTTCCTTCTGACAACAGGATATTTGAGTCCGCTGAAAGTGAGCTCCGTATCTTCGGAAAAACTAAAGACAGAGATTTGCTGTCCGGGATAAGAACTGAAAGAGGCAGAATTAAAAACAGGAGTAAAAACACCGTAATTGGTCACCATAACAAGATCCATTGCCTTTTCCTTGGCAAACATCATCATAATCCCGACATTGGCAAGGGCGTGGTCTTCGCGCAGTCCAAAGCCACCCAATAGCGCTATTTTAGAAATGCCCAAGCTGCTGTAATAGCGCAAGGCTTTATTCAAATCATTATACTCTATGTCTTTATCAGGATGTATCCGGCTTTTGAAACGTTGGAGAAGGTCTCCGGAGATGGAGTCGCAGTCACCCACAATAGCAGTGGGTTCGAAGCCGAGTTTGATCAAATTATCCACCGCTCCGTCGCAACAGACTATTTGACGGGCATTGCCAAGCATTGCAAGCGGAATTTTGCCCTGCGGGATCTCTCCCTTGGCAAGCAAGACATTTTCATAAGCAGCAAGTTCACTCGAAAAGATATCTGAAGACATAGGAAATAGGTTAAAATAGAAATCAGTATCAACTATAGGGTTCTGAAGCCCATAATTTCTCTTACCTCTTTAATGGTGGCTGAGGCACTGGCACGGGCTTTTTCAGCACCTTGAAGGGCTACTTTTCTCAGATATTGGTCATCCTCTCGGAGTTCCATAATTCGGTTATAAATGGGTTCGGTAAAAGCAATTATATCGTTAGCCAGTTGCTTTTTCATATCACCGTAACGAATTTGACATTGCTGATACTGTTCTTCAAAGAATTGAATGGTTTCCGGAGCAGAAACGGCCTTCATGAGTGAAAAAAGATTTTCAACCCCCAGTGATTTGGGTTGCCCGGGGGCTGTCGGCCCGGAATCAGAAACGGCCTTCATCACTTTCTTTCTAATTAATTCAGGACTGTCTGACAGGTATATACAGGAAGAGTCGTTATCTGATTTGGACATTTTCGTGGAACCGTCAAGTCCGGGGATTTTTACCAAATCCTGTCCAAAATTATAAGCTACGGGCAATTTAAAATAGTCAACCCCATAAAGGCTGTTAAATCGCTGCGCAAAATCTCGGGTCAGTTCAAGATGTTGTTCCTGATCTTTTCCCACCGGCACTTTATCGGCACGATGAATCAGAATATCGGAAGCCATCAGCACAGGGTAGATCAACAGACCGGCATTTACATTGTCAGGTTGTCGTCGTACTTTTTCCTTGAAAGAGGCCACACGCTGTAATTCTCCGACATAAACATTCATGGAGAGCAGCAGTGTCAGCTCGCAAACTTCGGGCACATCACTTTGCACATAAAGGGTGCATTTATCAGGATCAAGACCGGCAGCAAGATAGTCAACCAGTACATTTTTTATATTTCCTCTCAAATCAGATGGTTTGGGATGAGTAGTCAGAGAATGATAATCAGCAATAAAAAAATAACAATTATTCTCTTCCTGCATTTTAATAAAATTTTTCAATGCACCGAAATAGTTCCCCAAATGCAAAAATCCGGTAGGGCGAATGCCACTCAAAACTGTATCCATTTTCTATTCATTTTGAGCGGCAAAGATAATGAAATTGTTGCGAAATGGAAATCATTTCAAACAATGCCCGAAAGATATTTCATCTGAGAAAAAAGAAATTCACACTTTTTTCATTTATTTCTTAAATCAGATTAAAATTATTATTATTATTGCTCTCTATTTAGTTTAATAAAAAAATAAGTTGCCATGATAAAGAAAATTACCTTATTAATTTTTATTTTTTGCATAATAATAAGCAATTTAAGTTTTGCTCAAGTGGATAATCCCTATATGGCCTTTTCGCCGGAGCAACTTAAAACAAACAAAGATTATGTAAAAAACTTTAATCCCGGAAATTTTAGCAGTAAAATTTTGTATAACTGTATGATTGACATGGTCAATCTGGCCAGAAAAGAATATTCTTTTGTTGACCCGCTGTTGCACAATATCAAAATGGATTCTACTGCCCAGATGCAGGCAGATTATCAGGCATTAAAAAATGAGAAAACCGAATTTAACGCACCTCCCTATAAAACGGTTTTCTTCCGTCTTAAAAAATTCGGACTTAGCCACCAGGGAATAGAGATTCTTTCGAAAGCCAAAGCATCTTTCGGTACTGAAGAATATACCTATTACGATCTTTGCTTTGAACTTATTAAACCAATTCTGAAAAATTTAAAAACTGCAAGTCAGCTGCTTGATAAAACATATACTCACATTGGGTTCGGATATGAGACCGATGAGTTTATGAAGACGATGTATATCTCTCTAATTTTGGGTAATGACCTAACTTTCAATGAAAATAAGCCCTCGCCATTGGCAAAGGATCTCCCCTTTTCTAAAAGCAAAGGATCTCTTGCATACTATGACGAAAAAATATGCAGCAAATGTAACAATGATAAAAATTTAGAAATATTATCAAGCTATATAAAAGTTCGGGAGAGCGAGGTGATAATGGATTGCGACGATTCTAAATTACTCAAGAGACTTATCGGAAAAGATGGGGACGCCATTGTTCTTGATTTTGTTCAACTTAGTCAGTATGGTTGCGAGGAAAATGTTATTGACAATGACAGACTTTATAAAGGATTTATTACAAAACCAATTACTTTTGAAAAGCTTTTTGCAGCCAATGAAATTGCCGATAAGAAATCCTCTAAACTGATTGCCAAAATTGCTTTGATTCCCGAAGAAATCAGTCCGAATGCGGAATTTGAGATTGTAGTTATTATGATTAAAGAAGGCAAATATGCCTGCCGAAATATTATCAAAAAGAGTATTGAATATAAAAATGCCGACTATGATGAAAAGGTTAACTTTTTGAAAGATGAGACCTCTATTCAGAGTGCCGGGGAATGGGTTGCTACCGCTGAAGAAGGAACTCTTGAAATTAAATTTCCTTTTGATGCTAAAAAAACGGAATATAGATATAGCGATTTCGACACCCTGATAACCCGTCTTTATGAACCCGATTATGACATTAATAAAGTAGAAATTATTGCCCACAACTCCCTCAACTACGCCAATGATCCTGCTCAAATGAAAATTCAGAAAAAACGCGCAGAAAGCATTGCGAAAGCTTTTGTAGCTCAATACCCGGGAATGGCTACGGAGATTAAATACGACGACAGCTGGGAAGATTTTAAAAAGGATCTGGTTTACAGCGAGGATTATTATGATTTGGTGCTTGGCAAAAAGGAAGATGCTATTAAGAAATTAAAAGAAAATAACGGTAAAGCGGCAAAATCTATTGAGAGTTATTTAGTAAAACACAGATATGCCCAAATCATTCTTCATGTAACCTATAAGATTGATGGGAAAAATGAACAGGAATTTGCCGTTTCTAAGTTTAATAAAGCTGTCGCAAAAGGGAATTTGCCACTGGCTATGGCTATTCAGAAATATATGATTAAGCAGGTGGAAAACGGAAATTATAGCCTTAATGCCATCAACAAAATGCAAATCCCGGAACTTAAAAGCCATCAGGCATTGCTGAATAACAAACTATTTATGCAATATTTTCTGAGTTCTAAGCTGAGTGATAAGATGCGATTTGAAATGAATAACGTTTACAATCTAAATCCCACCAATCAAATTGTTACCTTCAACAAAAATCTTTGTGATGTGTATAATGCAACTTTTAATTCTGTTGCCGATATTACCAAATTACAACAAAACATCGACAAGCTCTATACTTTTGTCATTTTGCCTAAAGACCGTATCAACAGTCTGAATCTGGAACTGCAGCTTAAAATTATCAACTATTTGAACAGCGCCCCTAAAACAACAGAGAACGCTACTCTATTAACCACCACTTACGCTAAAATAAAAACCATCCGAAACCCAAAGCTTGACAGTTGGCAAAATGCATACAAACTGGCTGCTGTCTTTGCAAAAGATATGGACTACATGTATGCATTGGATTTGATGGATCCTTTTCTCAATGACCCGACCATTTCTGAAGATTTTATCTTTTCTTATGTGAGCATGGGTGCACACCGACAAGAGACCTATCTGGGCAGTTTGTTTACAAAAGCAGTTAAATTAGCCGCAGAAAAAAATCCCGTTCGTCTTTGCGCGCTTTTCGATAAATTATCGGTTACGGTTAATGATAATAGTACGGTACAAAAAATTGTTTGTAAAACCTGTAATAAATAAACAATTGTTTATTTATACCCTGATATTGATTTAGGCGTTCCGATCCTGTCATAGATCCGGCTAAGGTAAAAGCTGCAATAATTGATCTTAAACAGAGCTTGTACTTATTGTTTTTTTGCTTTCTTTAAATATAAATGAATTAATAGAAAAGATACACCAAAAGATACAATAAATCCAATTATAATCTTAATAAATATCTTGGTTTCTGTTAATTCATCTAAATTTGTAATAACTAGAAAAATAACATTCCAAATTGAAATTAAAGTGGCAAAAATTAATTCTTTTTTCATATAGCTTATTATTTATTAAAAATATGATCCCAAACATAATTCATCGTTTTTTTAGGAAGATACATTCCTTCAATTAACTTCTTAAAAATTCACTATTTTAATGTCGTAAAACTAAAAAACAATTTTAATCGGAACATTAGAACTATCGTGTAATATTACTTAAATATTAAAATTGTTTTTTTCTGCACAATTTGAAGCACAAATATATAAAATCAAGTAATACAAAAACCACTTATTAAAAAAAAATGATTTTTTTGCATTTTGTAAATTTTACTTTAGTTACTAAACTTTCATTTATCAAACTCGAATTTGTAATAATGTAAAAAACATCCAAGAAAAATAATTGTTATATCTTTGCAGCAAAATTAAGACTATTACTTTACATCCCAATAATGAAAGAAGAAAACGATAATATTTCTTCACCTGAAGAAAAAGATGACCTATTTGAACATTTTCGGTTTGAGGTGGATAAAGGGACTTCTCTTTTACGCATTGACAAATACCTGATGAATCTGATTCCCAATACTTCCAGAAATAAAATACAGCGGGCATCGAAAGCAAATTGTATTCTGGTGAACGGGAAACCCGAAAAGCAAAATTACAAGGTAAAGCCGCTGGATGTAATCAGCATCTTGTTACCCAATCCTCCCCGCGAAATTGAAATCATAGCCGAAGATATCCCTCTTGAGATTCCCTACGAAGATGACGATATCATGATTATCAATAAGCAGGCAGGTCTGGTGGTGCATCCCGCTTATGGGAACTATACCGGAACCCTGGTCAATGCTCTTACTTATCATTTTCAGGGACAGTTTACGAAAGAGGGAGAACCGGTGAAACCGATGTTGGTTCACCGTATCGATAAGAATACTTCCGGAATTATTATTGTGGCAAAAAATGAGCTGGCTCAGATGAAATTGGCGAAAAACTTCTTTGACCATACTATCGACCGGAAATACTATGCCTTAGTCTGGGGAGATTTTAACGAAGATGAAGGCACTATTGAAGGCAATATCGGTCGTAATCCGAAAGACAGACAAGTAATGACTGTTTTTCCCGACGGAGAGAGCGGGAAGAATGCCATCACTCACTACAAAGTGGTGGAGCGTTTCGGCTATGTTACTCTTGTGGAATGTCAGTTGGAGACCGGCCGGACGCACCAGATACGGGTTCACATGAAGTATATCGGACACCCGTTGTTTAATGATGCCTCTTACGGCGGAGACCAAATATTGAAGGGTACCACTTTTACCAAATACAAACAATATATCTATAACTGTTTCAAATTAATTCCGAGACAGGCACTGCATGCAAAGTCGCTGGGAATCACCCACCCCATCACCGGAGAGTATATCTTCTTTGATTCGGAATTGCCGACAGATTTCACTGCAGTTCTTGAAAAGTGGAGAAATTATGTTAAGAACAGAGCTTTTGAAGAAGCAGAGACAGAAATTATCGATATTTAAAAGGTTTATTCATAAGTTGAAAGCAACTTTCGGGCTTCAGCCAGCTTTTCTGTGAGAAGCTGTTCGGTTTCAGCTTCCATAATCAACCTCAAATAGGGTTCCGTGTTGGAGGGTCTGACATTAAACCACCAATCGGGAAATTCAATACGATAGCCGTCAAAATCCATGATTAGTAAAGGATTCTCCTTTTGCATGAAATAATTTTTCAAGGCCATGATGGCTTCCGATTTCTTTTCAATTTTGAAGTTGATTTCCCCTGAATTGACATACGCTTTAATTTGTGATATCAGCCGGGAGACAGAAATTCCTTTTCTTTTCATATCGCTGAAAACATGGAGCAGAATTAGTGCCGCCAACATTCCGGAGTCGGAATAGAAAAAATCGCGAAAATAGTAGTGTCCGGCAAATTCACCACCAAAAGCACCGTCAATTTCACGAAGTTTCAGGGATGCATAAGCCCTGCCGACCCTCCAGGTATAAACTTCACGGCCTAATCGTGAGATGTATTCAGAGACAGACTTTGAGGTTCTGATGTCAATAATTACCTTTCCCATGACATTTTTTTCTTCGATAAAATAGTTCCCCAACACGGCAATCATCAAATCCGGAGAAATGAATTGTCCCTTTTCGTCGGTAAACATCACGCGGTCGGCATCGCCGTCAAAGATAACTCCTATATCGGCATTTTCTGCTAAGACTTTTTCCTGCAAAGCCTTTATATTTTTGGGATCCAGCGGATTGGCTTCATGATTTGGAAAAGTGCCGTCAAGTTGATCAAAAAGATAAAGCGGTTGATTCCCAAAAACATCCTTTACCAAGATGGAAGCCATTCCGTTTGAGCAGTCCATCACAATATTCAGATTTGAAATATCATATTTATAATCGGCAAGAAAGGCAAGATATTCTTTCATCACCGGATAGTCGACAATTTTGCCTTTAGATGAAACCGGAGCAAGCGTCTGGGTCAACACCATCTCTTCGAGTTTATTCAATCCGGTGTCATACCCCACCGGAAAAGCATTGGTACGGGAAATTTTTAATCCGTTGTGAGATTTGGGATTGTGAGAAGCGGTAATCATGACGGAAGCATCAAAATGATGCTTGGCGGTAAAGAAATAGACCATGGGGGTGGTGGTCAATCCCATATTATAAACATCGGCCCCGGCATCAGTAATGCCCTGACACAGGGAGTTGAAAATTTCAGGGGTTGAGAGCCGCATATCTCTCCCTACCAGTATTTTATTTGTTTGTAATAATTCAGGAAGATAGAATCCTATTTTATAAATATCGTCTAAAGTAAAATCAACTCCGAAGAGTCCTCTGAAATCGTATGCTTTAAATGCAGACATAGTATGTAAGTTTATTATGATGGCCTAACCATATTTACCCATCTTTCAAAAGAATGGCCTTTAATATCATGGAATAGGTTATAAAAGACACGAGCCCAAAAGCTACTGTTTGTCAATCCGCCGGGGCTTTTTAAGAATTTCTCACAAAGAGCGATTTGATGGGTCTGGGTGTCAAGGAGGACAACCCATAAAGAGCCGGTCTTACTGTTTCTATCCAGAGATTCTACCACTAAAGTAAGCGCAAACCTCGACTGAACAGGAATTTCAAAAGTAGAGACATATTGCAAAAGATCCTCTTCGGAGAACTGATGGAAAACGGAGATGTTTTCAACCAAGTGGGAAGCAATTTTAACCGATTTATTTTTTTTGGTAACTAAGGATAAATCGTAGTGCATAACGGGCTTGCGAAAACTTTGACGAATGTCATATTTTTTTTGGTCAGAGATAATCAGCAAATTCAAGTCGTTAAAAAAATGTATGATGGCTTCCTGCGGCATTTCAAAGCCGTTCTTGGTAAACATCGCCCTTGAGAAATCAATCCCTATCCACGCAACCTCCCTTTCGGTCAGAAATTCATTAAAAAGGGATTCATTGATATACATGGATGAAGATTTATTTGCATTGCAAATTTATACAATTTATATTATTTAGCAACATAATAAAATCGCAAAATTAAAATTTATAAATTCACAAATTAAGGTGTACATTTATAAACACTTATTCCAAATATTGTAAAGATCATTATCGATTGAAAAAAGAAAAACCAATCCCTTATTGGCATCCCGATAATGAAAGCAAAATAAAAAATATTCTAATTTGTTTGATAATGTTGTAAAAACAATTATCTTTGCAGACTTAACTTATAAGTGAATATATGTGAAAAAAGTATCAATTGTATTGCTGGAAGAATATGAAAAAGTACTTATCTATTCCATTAAATTTGAACACAATGAGCATACTGAATTTGAGAATTTCCTTTCAAAATATAAAGACGTTTATAATAAAGATATAGGTATTATCATGGCTCGCATAGACAAAATCATTCAAGATGGCGTTTTTGATAGACATTTTAGATATGCAGGAAAATATAAGGATAAAGTATTTGAGTTGCCCAATAATATTGAAACCTCAAAATTAAGGTTGTATTGTATTGCCTATTCTCCTTCTATTATAATTTTGGGCAATGGGGGATTAAAGAAAAGTAGGACATATAATGACGATGCTGAATTAAATGGTTATGTTGAAATTCTGCAGGAAGTTGATAAAAAAATAGGGTTAAAAATGGGACAAAATTATTCTTTTAAAGATGATAATATCTTGGAAGATTTAACCTTTACATTAAAATAAAAGCAAGAAAAATAATAAATTCAAATAACGTTATGAAAAAGAATTCGTTAATGGAAGAGTGTCGTAAACTTATTACGCCTGAGATACAACGGAGCGTTGATTTGTCAGTTGATATTGCAGACAGGATCATGGATATCTTAGCGGAAAAAGGAATGACTCAGCGTGAATTTGCAAAAGCAATGAATAAAAAAGAATCGGAAATAAGCAAATGGCTGCAGGGAACTCATAATTTTACGATTGCAACCATTGCAAAAATCGAAATGGTTTTGAATAAAAATATCCTCTCTATTACTAAGTCTTCTCTTCCGAAGGTAGAGTATGTTTCTACCAAACCTACCGCTATGGTGCTATTAAATGTTGTTGACAGTCAGAAAAAATATCCTGTTTCATTTGTGTATTATGATTCGAAAATAAAAAATAAATATTCTTATGAAAAACACAACTGATAAAAAACAAATTGAATTTAAATTATCGGAAATAATTGAGAAGAATTTTTGCTTACATGAATCCATCACTACTCTTAAAGAGTTTGATGATAGTAAACTTATAGTCCAACTGGGATATAAATTTGAGTTGGATGAGGATTTGGTTACTGTAAGTTTGATAACGAAATATAATTATCCCGATGATAAAAATGAGGAAAAATCCATTTTGGAACTCTGGATTGATTATGTCTTTTATGTTAATAACAAGGAAGAATATATAAAAAAAGAAAAAGATAAAATTATTGATAAGGGCGGGATTTTTCCTGTGTTATTAGGTATTGCTATCGGAACTTCAAGAGGAATTATATTTTCAAAAACATCGTCAACAATACTTGCCAAGTACCCGTTACCTGCTTATGACCCTCAAAAAATGATAGAAAAAGGCCAAATAAAATAATATTTGAAGCCAATTTTAATTATTAAACTCTGTGTATGAACCTTAGTTCATTCCTCTGGACTTTTTAATTCGTTCGTAGGCCTGATTAAGTTTGGTAAATTTGACTTCTGCGGCTTTTCTGATATCTTCTCCGAGGTGGTTGACTTTGTCGGGATGGTATTTTTTTGCCAGCATCCTGTAATTGGCTTTCACCTCATCGTTGGTTGCGGTGGAAGGAATTTCCAAAATTTTATAGTCGTTGTCAAGGTCATAAGTGGGAGCCGAGGAGGTGGTGGAATAGGATCCCGAATAGGTATAGGCTCCGGCGCGTGCCCATCCCATATACATGGTTTTGATGGATTCAAAGTCACCGCGACTAATCCCTATCAAATCGGAAATGTGTTGAATGGTCATGATTTCGGCATTGGAGTAGGTGCCGTCAGCGCCTGCCAATCCAAAAAGGAATTGCAAAATATAGAGTTTTTCGGAAATAGAGGCATTTATTCTGACTTCTTCGCAAACCGGGCCAATTTGATAATCCTGATCCAATATTTCACGCAATTGAAGCAAGAGGGACTGTACCGTCTGAGGACTGAAATTTTGTCTCAGATATTCTTTGACATAATCGAGTTCTGAAGTTTTGAGCTGCGTATCAGACTTCATCACGGCTGCAGTGAGAATCAGAATGATGCGTGAAAAATCATTTTGAGAATAGTAATGTTTTTTTGTGTAAACTTTTTTTCTGAAGACAACGGAGTCGAGGAAACTTCCAACAATAAATCCCAATACGGCACCCCAAAAGCCGCCGTATATTATTCCCAAAATGACACCAAATAAAGTAAACATAATGATATAGCTGTTGAATGGAGATTATGTGATATCAACTTTTATTACGCTCCCGAACAGATCATAGGCATCGGCTTTTTCAATGCGGACGGTGTAAAAGTTTCCAATTTCAAGAGACCTTTTTTTGTCAATCAGGACCAGATTGTCCACTTCGGGAGAATCAAATTCACTGCGACCAAGGTAATATTCCTCTTCTTCAGCATCTATGATGACTTTCCATTCGGAGCCGATTTTATTTTGATTATTTTCATAGGAGATGGACTCCTGAAGCGACATAATTTCCTTGTGGCGTTTCTTCTTTTCGGATTTTTTAATAGGATCACCGAGGGAAAACGCCGGCGTATCCTCTTCTTGGGAGTAGGAAAAAACGCCGAGCCTTTCAAAACGGATGTCTTTAATAAATTGCATCAGCTCTGTGTGATTGGCCTTAGTCTCGGTTGGGAACCCCGATAGCATGGTGGTCCGGAAAGCAATTCCGGGCACTTTTTCCCTAATGGTAGCAATTAATTTATAGAGTTGTTCGGGATTTCCGGGGCGATTCATGCTCCTGAGCACATTTTCGCTGATATGTTGTAAGGGAATATCCAAATATTTGCAAATCTGAGGATGAAGAGGCATCAAATCCAGGATTTCGTAAGGGAAATTATTGGGAAAGAGATAATGCAAGCGAATCCATTCAAGTCCTTTAATCTGAACTAAACTTGCGAGCAAGTCGGGCAATAGCTGTTTCTTGGCAAGGTCGGTGCCATAACTCGACAAATCCTGGGCAATGAGCATAATTTCCTTAACGCCTTTTGAAACGAGCAATTGAGCTTCGTCATGCAGTTGCGCTATGGGCTTTGAGACTTGCTTGCCCCGAATCATGGGGATGGCACAGAAAGCACACTGCCGGTCGCACCCTTCAGACACTTTGAGATAAGCATAATGTTTGGGCGTTGACAAGAGTCGATCTGCCTTTTCTAACAAATTAAATTTATCAATGTGAAGCATTTTGGGAAGTTCGGCAAAGGAGAATATTCCATCTACTTCTGGGAGCATCTGTAGGAGATCTTCTTTGTAACGCTGTGCAAGACAACCCATCACAAAGACTTTCTTGACCAGTCCGTTGTTTTTACGTTCAATCTGGTTGAAGATTTCCTCAATGGATTGCTCTTTTGCATCCTGAATGAAGCTGCAGGTATTGATGAGCACTATATCACTCTCGGCATCTGCCTCAAAGAGGACGGTGTAGCCCTGATTTTGGTAGTTGGATGCTAACACTTCAGAATCAACGGTATTCTTGGAACAACCGAGGGTGATGATATTAATGGTCATGAGAGAGGGCAATAAAATTAGCGGCCGAAGAGAGATTTACCGGGGAAAACAGCGTCTTCTCCGAGCATCTCTTCGATACGAAGCAATTGGTTATATTTTGCAATACGGTCGGTACGACTGGCTGAGCCCGTCTTAATCATTCCGGTATTGAGGGCAACAGAAAGATCGGCAATGGTGGTATCTTCGGTTTCTCCGGAGCGGTGTGAAATAACGGCAGTATAGCCGGCTCTGTGCGCCATAGTAACGGCGTTGATAGTTTCGGTGAGGGTTCCGATCTGGTTAACCTTAATGAGGATAGAGTTGGCAACGCCTTTTTCAAAGCCCATAGCCAAACGTTCTACATTGGTAACAAACAAATCATCGCCAACCAATTGGATATGATCTCCTATTTTGTCGGTCAACATTTTCCATCCATCCCAGTCATCTTCTGCCATGCCGTCTTCGATGGAAACAATAGGATATTTCTGACACCAGTCTGCCCAATAGTCAACCATTTGTGCAGGGGTGAGTTTGGCACCGCTGGATTTTTTGAGATGATATACATTTTCTTCGGGAATAAAATATTCGGAAGCGGCGGGATCCAAAGCAATGCATACATCTTCCCCGGGTTTATAACCGGCTTTTTCGATGGCTTTAACCACTACTTCAATGGCCTCTTCGTTTGATTTGAGGTTAGGAGCAAATCCGCCTTCGTCGCCGACATTGGTGGAATAGCCCTGTGATTTTAAAACGGCTTTCAGGTTATGAAAAACTTCGGCGCCCATTTGCAATGCTTCGGCAAAAGATTGAGCTCCGATGGGCATAATCATAAATTCCTGAAAATCGATACTGTTGTCGGCATGGGAACCGCCATTCAGAATATTCATCATCGGAACAGGAAGCATGTTGGCATTGCATCCGCCGATATAACGATATAATTCCTGGCCGGTTTCCATGGCAGCAGCTTTGGCACAAGCCAAAGAGACACCCAAAATGGCATTTGCCCCGAGATTGCCTTTGTTGGGAGTTCCGTCCAACTCAATCATTCGGGCATCAATTCTGTTTTGATCCTGCACGTTCATTCCTTTCAAATCTTCTGCAATCACTTTGTTGACATTCTGAACGGCTTTTAAAACACTTTTTCCAAGATATTTTTTAGGATCGCCATCACGTAGTTCAACTGCTTCATGAACCCCTGTGGAAGCTCCTGACGGAACAGCAGCCCGTCCTATAGCACCGGCAGCGGTGATAACATCTACTTCTACTGTTGGATTGCCACGTGAATCCAATATCTGACGACCTATTATTCCAATAATTTCACTCATTTTCTTTTTACTTTTTAAGAATTTATAATTCTGACCTATCAATTTAACGGCTGCAAAAATACTAAAATGAAAAAGATAAACCACCCCCTTGCCGTTTTTTTTCTTGGGAAAGTAGTTTGTGGAAGCTTAGATTTTGCTTTGTGGTTTAAAATAGCTCGACACTATCTGGCTGTGCTAACCATAAGGTTTTATTCTTCAAATGAAAATGTATTTTAAATGGCTGGGTGTTTATCACTGAAATAACAGGATGTTGTGCTTTCGTCATTTTTTGTGTGTACAACGGGTAACATATTCTTTGACAAGTTTTGGCTATAGCGATGGAAGGTTCGATCTGCAAATGTGCTATTACTGTGGATTGGCTATGCACTTGGTCTTTTTCCAAATGTCTGCTTTAAATCGTTAATTACTAAGTTAAATTTCCCATCAAATTTTTGATTAATTGAATCGTATGAACCTATCAATCTTTCATAGATTGGATTTCCAAAAATTTCTTTTATGTCAATTTCTCTCTTAGATGCAATGTTTGAAGCAAAAACATCTTTAATTTTCTTTAGAATCACAATTTGTTCGTCTGTGAAATTGTATGTATGAATGTATGAAAGATAGTTCTTTTCAATTCTTTCTTTTGGTGTTGGAATTTTCTTTTTACCCAAAGCGTGTAATAAAAAGTCCCAAGCTGAACCTTCAGGATAATCATACATTTTCTGCAAATGACCTTCGTCCATAAAGGTGTTTGGCAAACTTAACCATTTAATAAATCTTGCCAATTCATCTTCTGTTGGTTGATATTCTGGTTGTTGAGCTTTTTCTTTCAATTCAACCATAACAGGTTCCTCACTTTTCTTTAATTCTTCTTCAAAAATACGTTTGGCTTCTTTTATTGGAATATTGTCTTTAATTATTATAGAATCACCATGTATTTCTACCCGCTGTATCATGTTTGCAGGGTCGGGATTGTCAATGAGAAAATATTCACCTTTTGGGGGTGGCACACTCCCTGTTTGTGGTTTTTTATCACCAGGTTTAACTACCTTTTTATTTTCTTTTAAAGTCCCTTTACCGTTATCCTCCATGCGTTTGCATAAACCAACAAAATCAAGAATCTGAAAACTAAACTTTCCAGTTTTAGGGTCAAGACGAGTGCCACGACCAATCATTTGAATGTATTTACCAACTGATTTTGTTAAGGCTGACAGAGCAATATATCGAAGGCAAGGAATATCCACTCCTGTACTCAAAATATCAACTGAAACAGCTACATAAGGCTTTTGATATGGTTTTTTAAACCATGCTTTCAGGGTTTCGTTTAATTCGTTGTTTTCCGAAATTACTGCTTCAGCATAATAGGGTTTTTCGGAATTATCATTTTGAAAAACTTTATTAACTGCTTTAGCCAATTCAATACAATGAGCCTGACTAACACCAAATAAAATCACTTTCTCACCATATTGGGTATTTTTCTTAATTTCTTCAGCAATTCGTTCACAATTTTCTTTTGATACGAACTTTCTATTTAGCTGTTCTAATTTAAGTCTCTTTATATCTCCCAATTCCGTCACATATTCGGTCTTTGGTTCGAGTACATGATCAAACTCAATTCCACTCCTTTCAGCTTCTTCAACTAAAGAGGAAATAAGTTCTATGGGTTTGTATGGAGCTAAAAATCCTTCATCAATTCCTTTTTGAATATTAAATTGAAAATCGGGTTCGCCTGTTTCACAACCGAATAATTTGTAAGTGTCTATTATTGCCAAATCTTCTTCGTCAACTTCTGTTCCTTCTTTTGGCGTAGCAATGCGTGGAGTAGCAGTTAACCCTATTCTTGGACAAAGAAAATGGTCAAAAATCAGTTTCCGGTTTACGTTTATACTTCGGTGACACTCGTCTACAATAATTAAATCATAGAAGTTGGAAGGCAAATCGCTATGGATTAATTCTAGGGTGTCGATAACAACCACATGAATACTGGCATTTTTTCTTGTTCTGAAATTAGAAGTAGTTATCCAACTTGAAGTATATTCACGGCTGATTAACGAAAATCCATCATCAATAGCTTGCTTAGCCAACATACGTCTGTCAACGACAAACAATATACGTTTGGTTAAGCCACTGCTTAATAATGCTTTTACTAAGGCTACAGCTGTTCTTGTTTTACCAAGCCCTGTTGCCATGTGGATAAGCATTTTTTGCTTGCCGGCTTTGTAGTTTTCTATTATCATTCTGATACATTGTAATTGGTAATACCGCTCTTTGCCAACAGTTGGATCGTATCCGCCTGCAATGGTAGTATCAATAGTGATTTCTTTGTTGGAAGCAATTTTTTTCTGTTGCTCAATTTTGAGTTTCATTTCTTCCAAACTCATAAAGGTATTTACTTGCTTAAATTCTCCCGCATCCAACCCACGCCATGCATTATCGTAAAACAAAATCCGTTCAGCACTGCAAGCGTACAAAAAACGGGGTTTTAAGAGTTGCGTTACAATGGTGCGAAGTTTAAAGAGGTCTTTGTTTTCTTTATCTAAATTGTTTTCGATAACTGCCAACACTTCACCATTCATGTCTTGTAAAACAATATCGGGGCGAATGTTTTTAAGTGTTGAATAATCCTTCTTTAGGTTTTCGGGGATATCATAAATTTGTTGATACAACAATGTATCGCCCACTTTCCAGCCGTATTCGTTTACCAACTTTTGAATAATTGGCAAATCGGTAGAGGTTGCTTCGTTAATTTTCTTGCTCATTATATATCTTTTTTGTTGGATTCATTTAGTGCATCGTTTTGCCTCTTTTGTTCCAATTGCTTTGCGTTAAGTTTTGAGACTACCTTTTTACCTATTTTTTGCTCAATTTCTTTACGCGTATTACCTGCAATGGTGCCGCCTTGTTTGGCTATTTTTCGGTTTTCGGTAAATGTTTTCGGTTTCTTCTCTTTCGATATTTCAGTTGTAGTAGCTTCTGCCAGCATATTTAATACCAATTCCAAGTTGGTCATATTATCGCGCAGGTTTTCTTTTTTCAAGTCTTTGTGCTTCTTGTATTCCTTGGTGGTAAAACCGCTCCATGCCTGCGTAATATCATCGGTAAGTATGGCAAATTCCTGACCTTTTTGTACACCACGGTTTTCCCATTCGTCAGTTAATTCTTTGCGAATTTCAATACTTTTAAGACGTTGGTTTATCCATTCTTTTGAATAGCCTTTGCGCAGATAAGTTTCCATAAGTCTATCAATACCTATTTCAGGATCCTCAATTTCATCGATTCGCTCACGGGCAACTTTGGCTATCCACATTTTAAAGGGTTCGGCTTTGGGCGATGGTATAGATTGTATTAAGCGAAACAGTTTTTCGGTGTCGGCAACATCGGTATTGTAGAGTTTACCGTCTGCTGATAGCATTTTCAGTTGTCCGATTTTTTCGGACAACTCACTTCCTTCTTTTTTTAATTTTGCTTTTAAATCGCTCCAATACTTACGCGGTCGGTCAGTTCCTGTTAGCACTTCAATTACATCAATGATTGAAAAATACCATTTTTCCTCCTCTTCATTCCACGAGGTGCGGATTTGTTTTTGCTCAAATAATTTTATGCCGGTTTCTTTATTCATCTTCAACCTCCATTTTTATAAGTTCTATATAATCAACTCCCCAAACATCAGCTAATATCTGGCTGATTTTCTTTTGGGCTTCGGTCTTCATTTTACGCAAGCCTTGTAAAATCTGCATTTGAGAATCTAATTCAGATACGATTTGGCGTTGAGTTTCAATATCTGGAAAATCAATTTCAAATGCAGAGCATATCGTTTTTGTTAAGTTCCATTGACCAGTTGAACGTCTTATGTTTTCAATAAATCGATTAACAGTTGATTTCTTTAGTAAAGAATAAGCCAGAAACCTACTATCAAGATATTCTTTTGGTCTAAAGCAAATAATTGCCTGATTAATATTGCATTCTTTAATATAATTTGGAACAATTGAAACCTTCCCTAAAGGTGGTCCTACAATATTCATAAGAACATCACCAGCAAAACATTTTGAACCTTTTAAATCTTTTTCATGAGTAGTTTTGTCAATATAATATTCATTTTTAAAGTCAAGAGATAAATCGAACGAAAGATTATTGACCTTTAAATAAACTATCTCTCCCTCATTTTTAACTTTTCCAGTTGGTGTATTTCCTACAATTAGCTCATAACAACATTCTGATAATTTTTCTTTTCTCCATTCGTAAATATTTGTAAAATCAAATTCAAAATTATTTTCAATTTTCTCGCCTCCCTCAATAATTGCTTTTTGTTTATCAATTTGGGCAACAATAGTGGTCTGTTCATCTATGTTTGGCAAAGGAATTTCCCATGCTTCCATATATTCAAACTTAAAGTTCATACGAACACCACCATTGGCTTTTTCGTTTACATAATCCAAAAAACCTTTGCTTTTGAATAAAGCATCCAAATATTTTGGGTTGAGTTCATCTTCTTTGCATGCAAAAACAATGTAAGCCCCGCTTATAATTTGGTTGTCGTAATCGTTGGCATTTAAGGCAATACTGCCCACATTAATTCTGTAAGGGTTATAACAAAATTCGTTTTTCGCTACTACAAAATAACTTTGGTTGGTTTCTTCCGGCTGTAATTTTTCGTTCAGGAAAACACCTATTTCATTACTTACACCAAGTACTTTGTAATTAACATCAGGGTTTTTGTTTGGCTTTATTTTGTTTTCATTTAATATCAAAAAGTCTTTTAACTTTACCATTGGATATTTAGCACCACTTTTCAAAATTTCTTTAATGATGTATATTTCCTTATGTTCTGCCACAATGCTTTCATCCATATTGTACACATATTCACGTGCAATATCTGCTTCCAACGCATTGGTTGGGTTCAATTTAAGCAAGTAGGGCAATATGTTTTCGGGCTTGCTGTTGCTAAGTTTTTTATAAACATCGTCAAGTGTTGTTGCCCCATTGGGTTGTATGTGTTTTAATGTTTCAGTCCATTCTGCAATTTGGCTTTCGCTCAACGTACTTTTATAGTTAGCAAAGTTGAAAGAGTAATTATAGGCTTTGTCAATGCGTTTGGCAATTTCGTTTTGTACACGGTTTTCAAGCATTTGGTCATAAACCTTTAATTCCATTTGCTTGTCGGCTTCGGTAATCTTTTTTGCTTTTATTTTTTTGTCGAGTTCTTCAGATTTCTTGACTTTTTCAATTTTGCCTTTGGCTTCCAAATCGACACGGGTTTCGGTGCGGATTTTTTCTTTTATTCGTGGGTCGAGTGTTTTAATCCATTCGGAAGGAATGCAAAATTGGTTTTTGGTTTCTTCAGGCTTTTTACCGTGTTTTACAAATTCGTGCCACAGGGTTAAACATTCAACCAATTGGTTCCCTTTTTGCTCTTTACGGTTGGTCCCCATGGTGTAACCATCGTTGTTTACTTTGTAAAACCAGGTCCAATCGGTTTTTCCTCCCTTTTCAAAAACAAGAATAGAAGTTTTTGGACCTTGACCATTTTTGCTTACAAATAAACCTTGCGGTAATGAAATTACTGCTTTTAGTTGGGCTTCTTCCAAGAGCATTTTGCGTAATGTCTTTGCACTAAACTGGTCCCAAGTATGAAAACCTTCTGAAACAATGACAGCACATTGACCACCTTGTTTCAAGTGTTCAAACATGAGTTTTACAAACAAAATGGTAGTTTCGGATTCTTTAGAATATTCGCCCCACACATCGGGATAAGCTTCTTGGTCACGTTGTGCACCAAATGGGGGATTGGCAAGAATTATCGATTTTGTTTCGTGGTCGGTTACAGGTCGGTATTTTGCCAATGAATCGCCTTGCTCAATATTAGCAGGATTTAAACCACGAATATAAAAGTTGATAGCCGCCATTTTGCGAATCATGCCCAGATATTCAATGCCTGTTACTCCACTTCGGTAAAATTGGGTTGTTTGTTCAATGCTGGGGAATTCAATTTGATTTTTTTCAAAATAATTATCAAACCATTCAGCTAATTCGGAATGCGCTTTTTCGCCCGGCCATTCTCTTGTTGAATCAACTCTACGCATTACAAATTCAAAAGCATCAAAAAGAAATCCACCTGTACCACAAGCAGGGTCAAATATTACATCGTTAAATGTAGGTTCTAATAAAGCAGTCATGAATTGCCTAATATGACCAGGAGTACGGAAAAGTCCAATATCTTTTGTTCCGCCTGTTTCGCTTAATGCTGATTCAATGGCATCACCAAGCAAATCAGTTTTAAGTAATCTGGTTTCTTCAATATCATTGGCAACAATATTGATTACTTCACCAAGATTTCCACTGTTTACATTGTTGGTAAAATTGGAATTGCTAAAAACTTCTTCAATCAAAACCAATTGGTCTTGTACTTTTTGAGGTAAATTGCCTTTGAAAACCTTTCTTGCACTTTGTAAAATGGTTGAATAGAACGGAAAGAAATTATCATTAAGCTCTGATAAAATCTGGTCATTTGAAACGGTTGGCAAATAAGAAAACAAACGATTTTCGTTTGATTCTTCTTTTCCTGTCTTTGGATTCTGCCATTTATAATCAGCTGAGAATAATTCCCGGAGTGGTTTAAATTCACTGTCTTGCTTGATTTTTGTTTCAAAAATGCGAAGCAAAAGCAATTCAATAATATATTCAACTCTCTGAACAGGAGTGCCTGCAGGTCTAAGCTTGTTGTGTAAAGACTTTAAAGCATTATTAGTTTTATTGTCTGCGTAATGCACTGTTGAACGTCCCATAAATACTAGTTTTTTTCAAATTTATAAATTTTATACCAATAAAAAAAGGCTTCCAGATTTGACTTTTTCAAACGGTTTAGTTTTGAATTCATTGGTTCGTCAATCTGCCAGTCTCTCATTTGTAGTGGGTCACTATATTTTTCAATAGTTTGGGAATTATGTTTTATTAAAGTTGCCATATAAGCGGCTTTTGAAGCATGGGTAATTGCCTTTTCTATATGATAGCTTTCGGAGAAAATAAATCTTGAAACACGTTGAATACCTTGCTGTAATTGTTCAAAATTTCCTTTGCCATCTCCTCCTCTGGTTACAATACATAAAGAGGTTTGATAAATATCTTCTAAAACATCTTTCTCAGATAAGTTATTCATTTCCCTATACTCAAGTTCCTTTTTAGAAAACTTTTTAAATGTGGCTGAAATTGTATCTGTATCCGATACATTATCTATGAGGGTCCCAATATCATATAACTGTTTTATAATCTCCATGCTCATACTATCGTCACCTTTATAGTATGGAATTCCTGAGGTGTTGGGAGCAAATGCCGTTAGTTTATCTCCAGTAATATCTGCTAAACATGGAGATTTAACAGTTAATGGAAAATCTTTTTCAGGTAAAAATGAAGACTTAATTTTAAGTTCTACTAAGTTATTATATTGTACTTCTTCAAAAAGGATATCAAGCAATACATATTCTTCTTCTTTGAGGGTTTTATGCAAAGGAGTGTAATAAAATTTATAGTGTGCTTTTTCAATTTTCGAATTTGTATTTCGATGCTGCAATTCTTTTCTCAGAAAACCTTGTTTTGAAGCAACTCCATCAAGTAATTCATCCAAATTTTCAGGTTTCTCAGGAATGATAACATCAATATCTATTGATAACCTTTTCGACGAATTTAAATGAAGCATTAGCGCAGTGCCTCCTTTAAATACAAAAGTTAGTTTTTGCTTCACTAGTCCTTCCAATAACAGAAGGGCTCGAATTACCTTTTCTACAAGTATTTTGTCAGCATTCCGATTTTCTTTAGCAATCTTATTTATCCAGTCAAGTGTTAGTTTCTCTCTATCTATCATATTCTATAATTTGGCAGCATTTCAACTTTGCTGCCGTAAATTTGAAAGTGAACAAAAATATTCACGAAAACTATCTTTTTTCCTTCTTCTATCTGCATAACGTATCATACGGTTTTCATTTACTGTATATTTTTTCAAAACTTCCTGAAAAATAGTTCTCATTTCAGCACCTTGTTGAGCTGCAAATATTATATCATCGCAAAAAATATCAACAAGAATTTTTTCAATGGTAGGCGAACTGATCTTGTTAATTGTTTGTAATGGTGCTTCTGAAACCAAAGTTTTTACAATAAAGGTTTCTTTTTCATCAGGTAAGTATTTTTCAAATAAATCCTGGGTGGGTTCAATAAATACAGAGAATTTATGCTCTTTTAAATAAAAGAATACTGATTGTGTAGCTTCTTTATCCACTTCAATAAGTATATAGAATCTACCAGGCTGATGAATCATAAATTCATTTAAAGAAGAGGTATTCCAAATGCACATTCTCAAATAGGGAAATTCATTTTTGAGCTTTGAGTGGACTGATTTTATTTTTGAAGATATTTCCGGTGTAAAAAACTTGTTTTTACCAATTGCAAATTTACCTCTTCCAATCCTATTCAAAATGCCAAATTTCACCAAATTATATACTCTCCAATTTATTGTAGTTTTTTTTACTTCAGGTTCCTTTTGTAAATAGAACTTAACAATATCAGAGATTTCAAAGTTTTCTTTGTCTTTGAAATATTCTTTAAGTTGTTCAATATTTAATTTATCTGTTGCGATAGTGTAAAAAATTAAAATGCAAATATAATAAAAAAACTATAAATTGGCAGCAAAACATAAATGCTGCCGAAATATAGTACGGTGTCATCACCAAAATTACATTTGTTTTGTATGTGGGTTGTTCATTATTTCGTTTTTATTTTTTTGTCTAAAAGTAGTAAATTGTCTGCGGCGTCATTTTATTATATTAGGTAACATTTTGCGGCATGGCGGAGCAGCGGATTGGGGGGCGCATGACTGTCCACATTCAAAAATAGTGGGGTGAAGAAAAAATTTCAAGTTGATTCTTCACTCGCCATAAAGCTTAGCTGCAGTTACCAACTATTAAATTTTGAAAGCTTTTCTAAGGTATTTATTAATTTCTGGTAATAAATTATCATAAAAATCCTGATTCCTTTTAGCGTGAATTCCCCTATCAGAAGGATGTATACATTGAACTGCATAAATTTTCTTATCGTTGATTTTTATACTATTTGATACAAAAATTTTACAAAGATTGTTTTATCAAACTCATAATATACTCAAGGTTTTCAGTATCGTTTATAGTAATTTCATAATCCCCATTACCTCCATGCCCTTTAGTTGAAACATCTCTTGCTATTTTTCTACTGTCTTCCAATTGCCCTGTTTTTAGATTTATCCACAGTTTTAAGCATTTTTTTTGAATTTCGATATAGGCAAATTTTCGCTTTGCCTTGAACATAATCACCCATTTTAAAGGTTGAATTTCAATATCAGAAGAAAGGTTAAGTATAGCATCTCTGTAAATTTCATATAGTTCAATTATTTCATCTGATTTGTTTTTGAGAAAACGATCTTCATCATATACTTCAATTTCTTTCACAACCTTACTAAAATCCGACTCTTCTTTACGTTGCACTTGTTTAATACTGGGTGCTGATTGCGATTTTTTAATAGGATTAATAACAATAAATGAATACTCAATATTTCGCCTAAAAAGATTATCTTTGCAGGATTAACAAGAAAAAGAATAAAAATGAATCTATTAAATTTTTCGGCACAGTATCCGGATGAAG
>JAEWNB010000104.1 GCA_023392945.1 Bacteroidota bacterium | reverse complement strand
TGGTGTAACGCTCGCCACCGTTTTTACGACTGATTTGAAGAATTTTTGACTTGTCAACTAATTTTATTACCTGACCATAGAGCGGCTGTCCGCTAAAATGTGTACTTTTGCCCATGTTATTTATGTTGGTGAAAAAACAAAAATAACACAAAGGGCTGACTTCTGCAAATGAAATCAGCCCTGTTTTTTATTTGTCAAAAAAAGTTTTATCGGACAGCAATATATAAAAATAAAGGTGAATATGTTAATTAAAATAGAAAGTGAAAGATAAAGGGGTATCATTAGGTACTTTGTCAGATCATTTTTAATAACCTTTTTTACCTTATTATAAAATCTCTAAATTACTATTTACGAATTTAAAAATCAAAATGTACATTTATAAACTCTCACTCCAAATTTTTAATATTAGTTTCTTGGGGAATAACAAATTTTCAAATAAGAAGCATTCATTTTACTTATTTCGCATTTTAATTTTTTACTATAAGATATTGATTAAAAAATATTTTTCATGATATTTATCATAATTGGAAAAAATATACTAAAATTTGATCTATTAGATTTTTTTTATATCTTTGCCGGCAACAAAAAGATCTAATATAAGACGCTCGGGTCTATCCGTGAAAAACACACAACTAAAAAAACGAACATAAAGAGCTGTCATAAAATTATTGACGGCTCTATTTATTTTTTATTTAATAATACTATGATACAGCAAAGTAATTTACAATGTTTATTCAATTTTGCATTCTTTCCAAAATATGAAGAAGCTATTAACAAACTCGCTACTGAAATTGCTTCTAATGATGAAGAATGGGATTTCTCTGATGTGCAAACAAAAAAAAATGCGATTTTAAAAAATTACCTTGAACATACTTTTAGAAAGTTAAAAGTAGAAAACAAAATTTCTTATACTCTACAAAATACGCATGCTTGCTTTAATACAGGATTACTGACGAATAATTTAGAAGAAATATTTGTTTTTTTTGAAGCACATAATGGCTTATATAATAAAAATGGGGTTCCTTTTTGTTTTAAAGCTTTTTTGAGAGCAAGTGATAATCGATTATTAAGGATATTTTCTGGGAATCTTCCGGAAACGGCTGATTATTTTCAAAAACCTGAAGATCTGATTTTTAATCCAAATTGTAATATTATACCTCAGATTGACCATATTATTGAAGAAAATAAAGATCGATTTCCTTTGCATATGCAAGAACTTGATAGTAATGAAATTAGGAGAAGATTAGAAGGAGCTATTAATGAAGCAAAGAAAAAAGTTAAAACGAATTATAAAATTGCAGTTCCACAATTCTATAATAATAGAATTCAACTATTACTACCATTATATTTAACTCCAAGCTCTCAGAATCCGGATTTGGCATTAGTAATTCATAAAGTTAACGCAACAACTTATACGGCAAGAACCTGTTTAACATTAAAAATGGCATATAATAACGCACGATTAATTGTTAAACCACAAAGTTCATGGCTAAAACCATAAATTTTTATTTCAAAAAGTTAAGTGGCAAAATTAGCTGGTCGGTTTCTCCTGAAAATTCAATATATAATTCTTGTTTTTGGATAATTTGGATATTAAGTTGACCAATTAACTTTTCTATATTATTATCAGAGATTCGATTTCGATTGACAGCTTAATCAATGCAAAGAATATTTTGAATTTTGATAGTGTGCAATATGCACAGGCAACTCAAGGTAAAGATTTTGTCATCCTTTTTTATTGGGCGCTCTTTGGTGGAAGGACAAATAAAGATGGAATCCATTATCCTGCAGATATCATAAAAAAGGAAATCGATTCCAATAACTTGAATGCCGCTGTTTTCTTTGTGAATTGGGATATCAAAGAGGGATGGAGTTTTAATAACTTAATGGAAATAAAGGAGTGAATGCCTGTAAATAGCAAAAATATTCCTGGGTAAGAGTTTAATTATACATTTTCATATTTTGATAATGTAATTATATACTTTGGAATTGTATTTTTGATACTTAATAATGTTTTTTTGGATTTAAATAAGGGGAAAAAGATACTCTATTCTAATCCGAAATTAAAATATCCCTTTTCCATTTCTAAATAAGAATAGGCAGAATTTAGCTTAATCTGGGCGGATTTTCTAGTGGTTCCGGGAATATTGATGACTATTTGCTTGACATCAAAGTAGCGAGACAAAAAAAGGAAAAGTTGTGGTAAGTCAATATCGGAAGGTAGAAGCTCTTTTATTCTTAAATTAGTATTAGATTTAGAGAGATAGCAGATAGCAATGGGTTCATTCCGGAAGTAAATTAGATAAAACCCCTGCTCCTTTTCTTCGGGATTGGCTTCCATCAAAAGAAAATATTGAAGAGGATTTAAAATGGAGAGTTCAGTAGTGAGTGTGATGTTTCTCAACTGATAATATGTTTCTGCAGTTATTTTTTCAATTTTAAAGGAGGAGTTTATAGTGGGAGCGATGTTGTCTTCTTGAGAAAATAGTATTTCATCAAAGAAAAAGGAGTTCTTAAATCCCAAATCCTCATAGTAATGATAGAGTGATTCGTTAGCCGGAAGGAGCAACAATCCCACCTCACCTCTTTTACACACATCTTCATAAGCTTTCGCAATAATTCGGGACATTAAACCCTTTCCACGATATTCAGCATGAGTGGCACAGGCATAGAGGTAAGTTATCGGTAACAACTGTCCCTGAATCATGATGTTGTTTGGCAACAAAAAAGCCATAGAGACAATGCAATTATTTGCTTCAGCAATCAATACATTATCTTGATAAAATAAATTGAAGAATCGAATTAGAAAAGACTCTTCATCTCCAAAAACAGAGTTCATGAGATTTTTTATCTGCGGAATATCTGTCTGATTTGAATATCTTATATCAATATCCTTCATCTTTAACATTACTTGGGCGGCGGTACAACTCAAAATAGTGAACTTTTTGGAGGCATTCGGGCATATAGGACAATTTTGCTTTGCGAAGGCCTTCCACTCCGGCATCGTCGGCACGGTTGATATATTTATATTGACCGCCGAGGCTCCTGACGAACTGTCGGTTTATCATAGTATAGGCACCTTTATAGTCGGAATTTGCTTTTTCGAAGAGAATAAAGAAAGTTTCTTTATTCAGTCGGCAGCCTATGGAGAATGCCACAATTTTACCATCTATTCTCAAAACAAGACCTTTAAGAGGTAGTTCAAAATAGTGCTGAAAAGCCTCGTTCAGTGCCATGTTTTCACTATTAAGCATCGACTCTGCAGGAATTTGTTTTTCAACATTCCACACTTCATTGAAATCCATCACTTCCGCTATATTATTCTTGTCAATTGCCTCTTCACTCCAATTGAAATGTGAAGTAAAGTAGTTAATCTGATTTCTTTTCGGTTTAAGGAAATGCCCTTCCAGAGAAGCCAAATTCTCCCCCAGATAAATATATTCATATTCATTGCGGGCAGGATAAAAGTCATAATAATAGTGGTCAGAGCGTACCACATTATCTCCCCATTCTAACATAAGATCGACTTTGTTTTCACAAAACTGCATAAAAATGCAGCTATCGCCTTTAGAAAAAGCATATTTCCGAACTTCATCCAGTGCTGCTTTGATATCCCCTTCTCCAAAAGGAAACATGAATCTGTTTTTTCCGTGGATGCAGGTTTTGACAATGACAAAATCTTCGTATAGCGCATATTCAAAATTGACGCTATTGCGATAAAGGAAGAGCACCACATAACTGTAGTTGAAAAGCCAGCAATTTAATTTATCGAGTTTTGCCGAAAGGAACTCTTTATCTTCTATACCGATTTTCTTAAACTGTAACATAATGCCAACCATTAATTTTTATTTTTTAACACATCCCTGAACCAATGATTTATATATCAACTCACCGGTTCCTATTCTGTATCCTTCAGACTTAAAGACGATATCTCCCTGTCGATTTACAATCAAAACCAAAGGATAATTGCCATTGAAATCCTGATTGGATTCTTTCAGAATTGCATTCATCCATTCGCTATTATCATCGTAAATAAACTGTGATTGTTGAGGCAGTTTCCAGTTTGTAGGAGTAAAGTCGGCAGAACGTTTATCGGAAGGAATTACAAAAAGGATATTCCCTTTCCAGCTTTCGAACTGTGATTTGAAAGAGGCAATATCTTTAAACAGATGCTTTGTAGGTTCGCGGGTAGGGTCAACAAAACAAAGCACTAATTCTCTCTCTTGCACCAACTCAGAAACAGACACTTTTCGGCTCGGAGCCATGTTGACCAAGTGATTTACATTAATTTTTCCATAATTAACATCACGCGGCTCAAGTGGGCGCAATTCAATATTTTTAGTTACCGTCTCATTGGGGAGAATATTAAAAAACTCCACATGAGAGAGAACAGCTCCGTCACTATATCTATTTCCCGTAGAAATAAGATAATAGCCCGTTTCCAATTCTAAATTGGCAGGGAATTGTGCCACTCGGGCATCCCCTTCATAGTCGAAAGTTTCAAAATCGCCATCCTTTTCCTTAGCAATCGTAAAATGAGTCCAATACTCGGGTTTAAGTTCAGTGGTTCCGTTTTGATAAGTCAGAACCAATGTTCCGGTAGCTTTCTTTTCTTTAGTTTCCTCGAATGAGACAATATTCCAACTGTTTTGTTCATAGACAAAAATCTGATTGGTAGCATTGTCCAAATAGGTCGGGATATTAAGGCTTCGGCAGGCAGCGACGAAGAAGATGTCACGGGAATGGCTGTCGGCAATTCTTAATTCAAACACTCCCTGCGGAGAAATAGGACAATTGAAATAATTGGCTTGGTCATCAATCCTGATATTCTTTTTAATCCAGTTTTTAATCTGTTCCGAAGAAAGTTGATCGGCAAATATTTTCGACAATTTATCAGCAAGGTATTTCCTCCAGGGACGAATTCCTTCATTGGAAATTCTGGGGGAAATAATTCCCTTTTTATAGACATCAAAAGGATACTTATCTTTATTATAAGTAGTAAGATGTTGTTCCAGCACGAGATGATGAATATCCCTCAAATCCTTATCAGAAAGAGAGGAAAGATAGTCATACAGGAAAATATTGGGTTCTTTTACTTCATGATTATTCAGGAAAGTAACGATTTCTGCATAATTACCTTCGCTTTTCCGGATAATTTCCCAAAGTTGATCAGGAGTAAGATTCTCATTCTGAATCCGTTTAGCTTCTTCTTCATTCATAAAAGTTGACAAATAGGCATTTCGGATTGAATCCTCATATTGAAGGCGGCGATTATTACGATTAATCTTTTCTTGAGATAGCACAGCAGCTTGATGATATCCTTTAGGGGGTGTCATTTCAAACAATTCAACATACTCTTTTCCGGGAGACAACATCAGCGAGAGTGCGACAGCGTCATTACTTCTGACATCAATTTTTTTATAGTTATATTTTCCCTCTTTCGAAGCCCAGATAAGCAAATCTCCTAATCCGGTAGTCAGGGTTGTCAATCCATTCTCATCAGTTTTAGATGAAGCAATAGGATAATATTCCGCATAGTTATAGAGCTTGAATTTTACCTCTGCATCTTTAACAGCCATTCCAATACTATCTGTTACTTTTACCGTGATTTTTTTTGTATCTGTATAATTAGGGAGCATATTAATTCTTGAAAAGAGCTCTGTTTGATAATTAATTTCCTCCTCTCCTTTATATTTTCCGAAAGCATTAGAATGCACCATCATAGTTCGTGTAGCGGGAGTGGCGAACCATCCCATATTAAGTTCTGCATCAGGTTCACAGGCCCCCAGAAAATACCATTTTCCGTCCACCCACACTTCCACCCAGGCATGATTATCATCTGTATGGGCCCAGCGTGGCGTATAACACTGTCGTGCCGGAATTCCCACAGCTCTCAAAGCCGTCACAGTAAAAGTAGATTCTTCCCCGCATCTTCCATAGCCGGTTTTGATGGTCGCCAAAGGGGAAGAAGTTCGGATATCAGAAGCTCTATAGGTAACCTTTTCATGGCACCAGTGATTCACTTCCAGTGCGGCATCATACATACTCATTCCTTTAATACGATCCTTTAATTCGTGGAAAATAACCCATCTTGCCGAATCAAGATTTTCATTATTCACACGATACACCAGGACGAAATGGCGGAATATATCTTCAGGGACACTTTTCCCCCAATTAAAAGTGTTTCTTGCTAAAAATGAATAGCGAACCTGATTCAGAAAATAGTCCCCGTTATAATCTGCCAAATCGCTCAGCGGCATGTAAGCATAGAGAAATTCCATGGCTTCGCGTTCTTCAGTAGTGATAGCGTCATTAAAAAGTAAAAAAAGATTAGATTTTTCGGGTGGCAAAAGATTTTTCCTTTTCACGAAGTCCTCATGAACCATCTCGCGGTATTCAATATTTGAAATGAAATGGTTATTAATTTGTCCAAAAGAGGGAAAGAAGGAAACACAAACCAATACAAAAATGGGAAGGGATAATTTTATTTTCATATAATAAATGATAATTCTCAGAATTCAATAAATATCGGCAGTATAAATCAAAAACCCATTTTAAACTGCTGCATCCCCTCTTGCCACTACTACTTGATAACCAACTCCTTTAATTCTTAGTTTCATACATTCAAGGCATTCAGCGGCCTCATCTCCGGTACAGATTTTATGGTCGTAAATCATATAGCTTTCACGAACATCAAGAGGGGAGAGGTTTGGCATCACCACATTAGCTCCGGCACAGATAGCTTTTTCACGACCAAAAGGATCGATAGTTCCGATAGCAGTGGTAGCCGGCATCAATGCCTTAGGCAGAATCAGTCTGATAAGTCCCAGCATAAAGAGAGTCAGTTCCACAGTGCCGCCGACTTCCTTAGCAAAAGGAGTTTCGTGATGAGGTATAAAAGGACCGATTCCCACCATTTGGGGTTGAAGTTCATGAATAAACAACAAATCTTCAGCAAGGAATTCAGGAGTTTGGAAGGGGGAGCCTACCATAAACCCGGTGCCAATCTGATAACCCAGTTTTTTCAGGTCGTAGAGGCATCGTTTGCGGTTTTCGGCAGACAGTTTAGTAGGGTGCAACAGAGCATAATGATTCGGATTTGCAGTTTCGTGGCGTAACAAATAGCGATCGGCACCTGCCTCACGATACATTTTATAACTTTCAAAAGGTCTTTCTCCAACAGATAAAGTAATGGCGCAATCAGGGTATTTACTTTTAATAGACCTGATGATATCAGAGAAAACTTCATCCTTATAGCTCAAATCTTCTCCTCCTTGCAGTACAAAAGTGCGAAATCCCAGCGAGTAGCCTGTCTCACAACAATTCAGGATCTGTTCTTTTGTCAGCCTGTATCTGGCGATATTGGAATTTGAGGCTCTTATACCGCAATAGTAACAATCATTTCGACAATAATTGGTAAATTCAATCAATCCGCGGATATAGACATCCTTGCCATAGTATTTTTCTCTGGCTTTTTTAGATTTCTTAAAAAGATAGGTACTGAGATCAGGCGATACATTAGCAATAAGAGAAGCAAATTCATCGCGGGTAAGGACTTGGTTTACTTCCAGTTTATCAATAAGTTCTTTCAAATCTTGTTTCATCATAATTCCTTTCATTAACTCATTAAATAATCATTCC
>JAEWNB010000087.1 GCA_023392945.1 Bacteroidota bacterium | reverse complement strand
GGTAAATACAAAACAAAAATTTGTTCTTCTTTGAAATTATATTCTTTCGTAACATCAATATATCTTTCTAGTTGAGACATCTGGTCACCTGCCCATCCAACCTTGTTTTCAAAAACTATAGCATAATTGTTATCTCTTATCCATAAATCAATTCGCCTCTTTTCTTGTGTTATCTCAGGTTTATAGATTTTAATTTTTCCAAAATCTTCATATGTACTGTATTTTTGAACAATATACTTTAGGAAGCTGTCTAAAATTTCAAATCTTTTGTTTATTGGTTCTTGTTGTTGCAATAATTTCACAAGAATTCGACTATGAGCATTTTCACTAGCATGTAGTTCGTCAATAAGATTGATATGGTATGGTAATTTTTCTTCCTCTTTTTTATAAATTTCATTGAAGTCATTTAAAAAAAGCAATAATTCTTGCAAATGATTTTTAATCTCATCAATTAGTTCATTGCTGAAATTTATTGCATTTATCATTTGTTGTATTGCTAAATTTCCTACTTCTGTCATATTCCAATTAAACTGTCAATCTGTTTTTTTTTGCCTGACCCCTAACTCGTTTATATGTTCACCTCAAAACCTTAAAAGGTGTATCTATTCATCCAATTTTGGAAGTATTGTGCACCTTTTGAAAACTTATAGGGTGTATATTATTTTTTTAGCAAATATATAACTTTTTTGTTTAAGGGGAGCTTTATAAATATATATTCTCAATATTCTAAATGACGATTCCAATTCCTTAAAAGGTTACATCATCAAATGGAGATTTGACTTTTAATAAACCGGATTCTGTTACATGGGTGTATATCTCAGTCGTTTTGCTGCTTTTATGCCCTAATAACTCTTGTATATAACGCAAATCTGTACCCGCCTCTAATAAATGTGTCGCATAACTGTGTCGTAACCAATGTAATGTAACCGGTTTTCTGATTTTTGCTGCCTCAATTCCATTTTTTAACACCTTTTGTAAACTGGTTTCGCTATATTGTTCTCCGGAATTTTGTCCTTCAAATAACCAAACCCTGGGCTTGTATAACTTATAATATTCCCGCAACATTTCTATAACTTTGTCAGATATCGGAATCACCCGATCCTTTTTCCCTTTGGCATTGATGATTAATAACAAATGACGTTCAGAATTTACATGCTCTGGCTTTAAATTGATCAACTCACTCCGTCTTAACCCACAAGCATATATCAAACTTAACATCGTTTTATGTTTGATGTTAACGGTCTTCTCTAACAATAACTTTACTTCTTCTTTACTTAATACATTGGGTAGTTTATGCTCCCTTCTTGGACGCTCAATTTGCTCTGTGATAACTTTAGATCCTACTATCGTTTTGAAAAATAGTCGCGCTGCATTTACTGCCTGGTTCTGGTATGAGAGACTCAATTTCTTAGGAATCATATACTGATTTACAAATAAAACCATATCATCATTAGTTATCTCATCCGTTGATTTTGGCATTATAAACCTTAAAAATGTATTTATCGTGTTTATGTATGTATCTATAGTTGATTTACTATATCTTTTGTGTTCCATCCATAATTGAAATACTTTTATCTCTTCTATTTTCTGTTGATCTAAAACGGGTAAATTTTCAATCGGTTGTATTGGCTTTTGAAATATGGTTTTGCTAGTTCTAACAAACGGAACCTCTTCAATTTTGTTTATTCGATCTTTAAAATAATTTTTTAATAGATTTAAATTTTGATCTCTATTTGGGATAACCCATCGAAATTCTATCTTTTCCCATCTAACATATTTAAAAGTTCTTATAAATTGAATGTCTGCCTTGTTTTTGGGAATTTGTATATAAATTTGCTTCCCAATAATTGAAATAGTAACATCTTTTGAAATAAATGTTTCGTCATTTTTATATTTAATTTCAATTTCTGAGTCTTTAAACTGACCTTTTAAATTTATGTATGATTCATTCGTATATGGTATATGCCATATCTTCAACGAATTACTCCAACGAGCATCAGGTAGTTGTTTTATCTTTGAAATAATGATTTGATCATATTCTGATTTTATCCCGATTTTCCATTCATTGTGAAGAAAGATCTTTGAAATTTGAATTAGTAACATGAGTTTGGAAATTTATATTAGTTAAGTTCATCTTTTTTGAGTTATAATTAGTCCATTTAATCCTCTTTTTCCCCCCTTTTTCCACGGCTTCGCCGTTGTTAGTAACAATGGCTGTTGCTAACAACGGGAGATTCAGGAATAGGAGCAATGCTTTGAGGCTCTTTACATTGCTTTCTGAATCTGCTCTTTGTCAATTTCTATTTTGGCACAACTTCCTATTGCGGGAATTGCTATGCTGAGTTTGTATTTGCCTCTGATTGAGACAACTTTTCCTCTGATGCCTTTGAAATGCCCTGCTATAATTTCAACTTCTTCGCCAATTTCTATATTGCTTTTTGCAATTTCAATCTCTCCAAGATAACTGCTGAGCCTTTTTATTCTTTCAATTTCTTCTTCTTTTAAAATGGCTGCTTTTCCTGCAGTTGAGATATATTTAACAATTCCATCAATTTCAAATACCTTGTTTTTACTTTTTTTGTCAATTTTAATAAAAATATAAGAAGGAAAGAGGACTGTCTCAACCCATTTTTTTCTATCGTGCCAAATCCTTTGTTGCTTGTGAAGAGGTAGGTAATTTAGTATATTTAAATTAGTTAAACCATAGCAAACCTTTTTTTCATGTTTTGGTTTTGTCGTCAAAACATACCAGTTTTCTTCCTCTTTTGTAATATTTTGAGATAAAATATCCTTCATAACATACTTATTCCTCTGAATATTGCGGGTTTACTAAAATAATTATTGATATAAAAATCAGATTCAAAAATACATTTTTTTTTAAATAGTATTATTATTATTTTTTTTTTACAATAAAAAAAGAGAGAATGCCTTTATGAACATCCTCTCCTCAAATCAAACAAAATGAAAAGCTCTTTTATTTAATTACAATTTCAGATGAAATTTCCTCTTTGTCAACCTCTTTTTTCGGCAGATGGATATGTAAAATACCCTCATCGTATTTGGCATCAATCTTTTTTAAGTCGATGTTGTCCGGCAAAGTAAATCTTCTTTCAAATGAAGAGTAGAAATATTCTCTATGGGAATACTTTTTATCCTCTTCCTTTTTCTCATCCTTACTATCTGCTTTAATGGTCAGCATATTGTCGGAGAGGTTGATTTTGAAATTATCCTTACTGTAGCCCGGTGCAGCCAATTCTAACGTAAACTCTTTTTCGTGTTCACAAATATTTACCGATGGCATTGTTTGTCTGGTTGGCGAATCGCTGAAAAAGAGATCCGGTAAATTGGTTCCAAATAAATCATCAAAGTAATTGTAATACCTTGGTGAGCAGCTCATGTTTCGTTTCATTAAGTTCATGATATCCTCCTTTTTTAATATGTTTATTTTTATTTTTTTTGTTTTTCAGTTATACTAAAACAAATTGTGTACCAACGACCAAAAAATAAAAAAATAAGGAAAAATAAGACAAAATGTCGCTTTTTGTAAATAAAATAAGACAAAATGTCAGAAATTGATTAGGGATGGATGATGATATCCATTTTAATATCATTGGAATCAACGGGAACTTTTTCCAAATATTGGAAGTCAAAACAAAGCCCGATTTTGTAAGCATTCGTTTTGACGAGAAACTTATCATAGAAAGCTTTTCCCCGTCCAAGTCGGTTATTGGAAGCATCAAAAGCCACTCCGGGAACAAGAGCAAGATGAATGGAGTCAATATCGGTGAAAATCGGGGAATCAGGTTCATAAATTCCGAACTGTTTGTTGAGAACCATATTCTCTTTTCCCCAAAAAGTTTTCAGGACCATTTCATTTCCAACGGTGCAGGGCAATACTATTTTCTTATGGGGATGCCATTTTTCAATAAAATCATGGGTGAAAATCTCATCATGCATGGACCAATAGGCGAATAGGAGAGTGGATCTTTTAAAAACTTCAAGATTTTCCAATTTATGTAAAACCGCAGCCGACTGTTCCATCCTTTGCGATTGGGATTGTTGCAATTTGCGTTGTTTTATCAACTCGCGGATTTGCTTTTTTTGGATTGAAATATCGTCAGTGCTGTTCATTTGCGAAAAAGTGGACTATTTAAATCATTCCTTCAGCGTTAAAACTGAAAAAATTATCATTATTCAAAATCAGATGGTCTAAAATCGTAATATTTAGCAAAGTGGCGGCATCATTAATTTGAGTGGTGATGGCAATATCCTGGCTGCTTGGTTTTACATTTCCTGAGGGATGATTATGGCACAGCAGAATTCCCGTAGCTCTTAACTCGAGGGCTCTTTTCATGATCATTCTCACATCAACGGAAGTGGAGGTTAAGCCTCCTTTGCCAATAATATCCATTCCCAGAATGGCAGAACTCTGGCTCACAAAAACGGCCCAGAACTCTTCATGCGGGATATTGGCAATTTTGTCTTGCATCAGTTCCACCAAATCAGTAGTAGATTTAATTTTTTTCTGTTTAGTAACGGTCTCAACTCTTTTGCGCGATCCAAGATCAAAAGCAGCTTTAATCGTAATCGCTTTCACCTCTCCAATGCCGTGTATCTTCATTAAATCGGTTAAAGACATATTGGCAAGATTATGCAGGCTATTGTCGCAATTCATCAACAATCGTTTAGACAGATCAATAACAGATTCATTGCCGGAACCCGTACGAAGAAGAATCGCAATTAATTCAGCATCAGACAATGAGTTAGGACCTTTAGAGAGATATTTTTCGCGGGGCCGATCCGCATCACTCAAGTTGGAAATCTTGAGTTTTTCAGGAAAATGAGTACTTTTCATCAGATAGTTTTTTGTCTTTTCAATAGATATGGAAGTAATATTTGGTCAAATCCTTTAGTAATATCGGCAGTTATCAAATCAATTTCGTACTGTCCGCATTTGAGTGAAAGTTCTCTGAAATAATCCCCGATGGCAACTTTATAGTAATCTCTGATTTGATTGGTATGGAGTTTCACCACATCTCCGGATTCCATATCAACAAATTTATAGAGTCGGTTATCAAAAGCAAAATCAAATTCCAGTTTTTTGTGATAGGTATGAAAGAGCATCACCTCATGTTTATTATGTCGCAGGTGTTGCAGTGCCAGCATCACCTCTTCACTATTCTCCGCTGATTCAAACATATCACTAAAAATCACCACTAAAGAGCGTCTGTGAATCTGTTCGGCAATAAGATGCAGGGTATCCACCACCATTGACTTTTTCTTTACTTCGGTGCCGATAGGTTGGAGCACTTTTTCCATTTCACGGTAGAGCATTTTGAAATGACTTTCCCCACCTCTTGCATGAGTGTGGAGTTCTAATGTATCGGAAAAGAGACTTAATCCGACAGCATCTCGCTGACCTTTAAAGATCTGCATCAAAACGGCAGCAGCATAGATCGAGAAAAATATTTTATTTGGAGTTGCCAGCGAATAGTGATCATTGACCGGAAAATACATGGAAGAAGAGTTGTCGATGATAATATGACATCTGAGATTAGTCTCTTCTTCATAACGTTTTATGAAAAGCTTATCGGTTTTGGCGTAGAGCTTCCAATCAATATGTTTTGTAGGTTCACCGGTATTATAAGGTCGATGTTCTGCAAATTCAACAGAAAAACCATGCATCGGACTTTTATGCATTCCGGTGATAAAGCCTTCGACTACCTGTTTTGCAATAAATTCAAGATTATCGTATTGGGTGATCTTAGTAAAATCAATAGCATATTCCATTATCGTAATTTAGGCTACAAAAATACAACATAATTGCAAATTACCATTTTTATATCCAAGAATTTTTACAAATATGAATCATTCTTTAAAAGGTCGTATCATTCTTTAAAAGGTATTTGTAATAATCAAAAAAATAGTAATTTTGCAACATTAAAGTTATAACAAAACAATTTAACAAAACCAATATGAAAAAAATTATGACCTTATTATTTCTTTCAACTATTATACTTTTAAGTAGTTGTGGCAAGAAAAAAGAAAAAAGCACTGAAAACAATCCTTTCTTTCAAACCTGGGATACTCCTTATGGCGTTCCTCCATTTGACAAAATCAAAGCCGAACATTTTATCCCTGCCTTTGA
>JAEWNB010000038.1 GCA_023392945.1 Bacteroidota bacterium | reverse complement strand
GCCTCTTTCAGTTCTGCCCCAATAATCCTTTCAGCATGATTAAGGTTTAGTTCTTCCTCCAACGAGTTGTCGCAGCGGAGATACTTACCTAATTGTTCGTATGTGAGGGGCAGAAGTATCAATCTTTGGGTTTCCATCATTTTTTTATTTTTAGTATTGACATTAAAGCGAGCGATTAAAAAAGCCGATAGAAATCGGCTTTTTATAATGTCTCCTATATAGCTGAAACTGTTTTTAAAAAAGAGTTATTTCTTTTTAATCGGAGTTCCGGACTTTTGAATTTTGGCATTCATTTCGGGCGTTAAGGGAACAATAAGTTCGGCATTGTAGGATTCCGGGAAAGGAAGGTTGAATAGCTGATGAGCTGCAATGGCATAAGTACGTGAGATATCTGCAAAAGAACCTTTTTTAACGGCAGGGTCAACATTAGTGATGTAAATAGAAACGGTATTATTGCTGTTACGCATAATTTCAAAGGTGCGGATTTGCTGAGGGAATTCTCTTAAAGAGGGGGTCTCTACTTCCCAGAAGCCAAGTTCGGGACGTGATGGATCAGGTGATTTGAGAGCAGTAACGGTATTTAGATGGCGGTGTCCGGCAACCCAAAGAATCAAATTCGGGAAAGTGTGCAGTTTTGCGATCAGAGTTGCTTCAGAAATAGGGGCATTGGGATCCCATCCAAATTCGGGGTTGGGGTCGTTGATGCCAATGGGAATATGAGCTGCAATAATCATCAGTTTGCCTTCTGCCTGTCCCTTTTCAAGTTCTTTCACCAGCCAATTATAACGTTCCATGTCAAGAGAGCTGTGTCCATGAACATCTTTACTCGGGTCACTGTCTTTCTGGGTATCATCAAGCACGATAACCTTAACCGGAATATCTGACTTAGGCTCAAAAGAATAACAAAGGAAGCCTCTCTCAACGTCAGCTTTATTAAAGCCATGTCCTTTAGGATTAGAAACAGTATTAAAAAATTCCGTTGCCCACTCAATCGAAGAAAGAGAACGGCGATTCTTGTCGGCCGGAATTTTCACAGGCTTGGTGCTGCTTACAGGTCCAATACCGATAACATCGCCATAAACAGTCTTGCCGTCCATTACGCCCATATAAAGCGTTCTTTCATCAATTCCTCCCGGAGAGAAAATGTTTTTTCCCATTTTGATGATGCTGTCTCCAACATAACTATTTTTGATATATTCATTCGGAGGGAAAATCCCCATCCAGTTATGATCATGATTGCCTATTGCCTGATACCAGGGAATAGACTTGTCAAGTCCGGCTGCCTGATATTCATCCTGATAATCATTGTGTGGTCCTTTAATCGGGTCATCTTTCTCACCTGAATCTGGATTAATATTCTTTCCGTCAAGAACATCAATGAACCAGCGGGTTTCGTTATATTGTGAATTGTTGGCGTCATCTCCCAGAGAGATTCCAAAATGAAAAGGATCTTTTTTGTGAAGAGCGTTAATAGTCTGCACGGTGGCATCAAGAACGTGTGTTGTGTATAGCATAATACCGGAATAGGCAGAAATGATTCCCCCTTTATATCCAAATAAGATGGCTTGAGCAGGGGATTCTTTATCGGTAAGATGGATATCCGTCATAGTGAAGAACTTAATCAGTTTTGCCGAGTTTTCAACTCCTTGATGGGTATAGTCGGCAGGCATTAAATCCAATCTTTTTTCATAAGGAAGCCCGGTGCCAAAGTGCCATTTGCCATAGCCGGCCTCAGCATACTTTGAAAGCTCGTAAGGAAATATTTTGGGTGCTCCAAAAGGTACCGAGTCAGGGACAATAGTACGCTCGAAAGTCGTATAAACTTCAGAGTCTATCGGATAGCTTGGTTGTGGTGTGGCCTTGTCAGCTTGTTTGCAACTGCTGATCAGAATTAATAAAAGAGCTGCCAAAAGCAATGGACAGGTCAGGATTTTGATTTTTTTCATAATGTTTTGTTTTTAATGAATTAAGAATGGAAGTATATTAAAAATTTCTATTAAAGCCTAACTGATAGGTGGCTCCTTTTTTAATAGTCGCACCGGTAGCGGGTATATCACATAGTAAAAGCAGATTAAAACCTCCCCCTAATGAGTGACTGATAAAAGGAGAAACAAACAAATTAAAGCTTCTTTCCGTAAAATTAAGGTTTGGTTTTAATTCAAACCCGTAAATAAATCCCGACTTATTGAATTTGGCAAATAATAATTTTACTGTCAGTAAGCTAAGGTTCGGATAGAGTGCGTTTTTAAATAAATGGAAACTGTACTGAGGTTGTAATGCCAGAATTATCGAAGGTTTTGGAGCGTAAATATAGGTTAAAACAGGGGTAAGGGAAAGATATTGGGCACCAAATCCCGGTTTCCCGGTGGGAAATCCCAATTTCCCTGCAACAGAAATAGAATGCTTTCCTTTTTTATATATTTTATTGGAAAGAGTGAATTTTATATCCCCAAAACTGCTTTTGAATCCTTCTCCGGTGCTCTTTGATTTTACTGTCACGACAGAACTTTCTAACATCATTCCCCATCTTTTAATTACTAATAAAAGCCCTGCCGTATTGGTAATGGCACATGGGGAGCCTTCAAGATCATTTATTAAGGTAGTAAAAGTATATTTGGAATGAATAATGACAGGATCCAATCCCGATTGCCCCCTCATCTCTTCATAAGAAATAGTATCTCTCCGAATGGTATCTTTTTGTGCAGATAACTCTGTTGAGATGCAAATGAAGCACAATATAAGCAGGATAAGATGGTGTTTCATAAATTTTTAATGCTTTTTAAATTTCTACCTCTTCCCTGAATGCAGGGATATAACTTGTAGTGAAGCCCGCCTCTTTAAGATGGTCGGCATATCTGTATCGCACCTCTTCTTCACCATGAACAATGAAAAGGCGTTTGATGGCTTTCCGGTTCTGGCAGGAGAGATAATTGATCAGCTCTTTATAGTCCCCGTGACCTGAGAATGCTTCGATACTCTTAACGGTAGCTTTTACTTTGTATAATTGTCCGAAGATAGAGACTGTTTTCTCTCCCCGCATAATCTTTGCGCCCAATGTTCTCGGAGCACAGTATCCAACCGATAAAATGGTAGTTCTTGGGTTTTCAATATTGTTGGCAAGGTGGTGCTTAACACGCCCTGCTTCCATCATGCCAGATGCTGAAATGATAATACAGGGGCGGTTGTAAGTATTAAGTCGCTTGGAATCTTCAATGGTGCGCACATAGTGCAATTTATCGAATCCGAACGGGTCGGGGTTGTTGCTGATGAAATCGCGCATCTCTTCATTGAAACAGTCGGAGTGAATTCTGAAAATATCGGTTGCCGAAACCGCCAGCGGACTGTCAACGAAAATTTCTATGTCGGGAAGATTATTCTGATTTTTGAGACGGTGTAATGCATAGACAATTTCCTGGGTTCTTCCGATGGCAAAAGAGGGAATGATAAGTTTTCCCTTTTTTTGTGCACAGGCATCTTTTACAATCAACATCAATTCCTCTTCGGCCCCTTCAATGGTTGGATGAAGTCTGTCCCCGTAGGTAGATTCGGTTATGATATAGTCGGCTTGCGGAAAACATTTGGGGTCGGGGAGAATACGTTTGTTGTAGCGGCCAATATCTCCGGTGTAACAAAGAGTCTTCTTGGTCCGACCTTCTTTGAAAGTCATGTAAATGGCGCCGCTTCCCAGCATGTGCCCGGTGTCAACAAACTGAATGGCAAAGTCGGGTGTGATGTTGAAGTTGAGGTTATAGGGAATACTTACAAAAACGTGCATACAGGCTGCCGCATCTTTCATGGTATAAATTGGCTCAACGGGAGGCAGCTCTTGTTTTAGCCTTTTCTTGTTGAATTGCTTGGTATCGGCTTCTTGTATTTTTCCCGAGTCCGGAAGCATAATAGAACATAAGTCACGGGTTGCCGGAGTACAGAAAACCGTTCCCCTGAAACCCAACTTGTAAATGTAAGGAATGAGCCCTGAATGGTCAATATGGGCATGAGAAAGCAGCAGATAATCTATTTCTGAAGGTTCGAAGCCCAGGTCGCGGTTTATGGCGTCAGTTTCAAGACCTTTTCCCTGATACATCCCGCAGTCTAACAAAATCTTTTTTCCTTTTTTTGTGGTGAGTAAAAATTTACTCCCCGTTACTTCAGTAGTAGCTCCGATAAATTGAATTTTCATATAGTATAATGTTTTAAGAAAATTTTCTTCCTCATTCAAATCATGCAAAAATAGCATTTATTTCTTTCGGTATTTATGTCAAGCGTAATTACTTTTTGTTTTTTTTCACTCATTTATTGCCGTCAAAAATTAAATATTAAAATCCCAAAACAGTTGAAATGTGAATAAAATTTAAAAAACCTTAATTTTTGTTTTTTTTATTTTATATATTTGCCCCCAATAAATTTTAAAATTAACCCTATGAAAAAAAGCTTAATTTCAATTATTTTTCTGATTGCCTTTTCTCTGACCGGCTTTGGTCAAATTGACAAAATTGTTGGAAACTGGAAATCTATTGACGATGAAGACGGTACCGCAAAATCTATTGTCCATATTTTTAAAGCAACCAACGG
>JAEWNB010000117.1 GCA_023392945.1 Bacteroidota bacterium | reverse complement strand
CGGGGATGCGCCTCCAAGATCAAGTCCACGCCAGACATAGCGACTTTGAAAAGTGGTAGAAATTTCATAATCAGGAACCGAATCCTTTTCATTCTGAGAATCTACTTCTAAGGTTAATAGTGCTAAGAAAAGTACAGAAAGAATATATCGGATACTATTTTTCATAAGATTATGTATTATGAATTACTTGTAATGTTTGGCAAAGTAAAGAAAAAAATTAACACTAACTTGAACTATATCAAAAAAATAACAGCGGATTGCTCCGCCGTTATCCAAACCATTAACCTTTTTTTGATTCGTGAAAGTTGTCTCTTTCACATTGTTGCAGGAAATTTTACGAACCTGAAGACAAAAAGTTACAAAAAAAAATTTTTGCTATAAATAATGACGTAAAAAAAAGAAAAATGTTGTATGAAATCTAATTTTATTTGAAAAAGATTTCTGAAGCAATCATTTTTGCAAATTCAACATTCGCAAAATGTCCCGGTTTAGAAGCAATAACTTCTCCTTTTAAAGGTCCTCCCAACAAATATAAATCGCCTATCAAATCAAGCATCTTGTGCCTTGCCGGTTCATTCTCATAATGCAGCCGGTTATGATTGAGGGTTCCGTTTTCATCCACGATGACATTATTTCGGTTAAAAAAAACAGAGAGTTCTTTCATCACCTCTTCGTCAGGTTTTTTATCCACAAAAACAATAGCATTGTCAATATCACCCCCTTTAACCAGATTATGTGCAATTAAAAACTGCAGCTCATGTAAAAAAACAAAAGTGCGGCATTTATATATTTCAGGAATAAAATCATCCATAGTTTCCAAAATTGCTTGCTGACGTGACAAAACTGCGGTATCATAATCCACATTAACAGTCATTTTGAATCTATCAGAGGGAACAAAAGTCAACTCAATTCCCAGCTCCGGTTTCTCAAACTTAACCACTTTATCGATAGTAATAAAGTTACGTTCAGCATTTTGAGCTACAACACCCGATTGTTGCAGATTATCAACATAAACTTTAGCACTTCCGTCAAGAATTGGGGTCTCTTCGGCATCAATTTCTATCAGGATATTATCAATTTGAAGTCCTGCCAAAGCCGCCATCAGATGTTCCACTGTTTTAACTTCAGCTCCGTTTTCTCTCAAAGAAGTGCCGCGGGAGGTATCGTAAACATTAGATGCAAGAGCATGAATAATGGGATTCTCGGGTAAATCCACTCTTTTGAAAACAATTCCGAAATCGGGATCCGCAGGTTTTAATCTTATGTTTACTTCTTTTCCGGTATGTAAGCCTTTACCCGAAATGATTGTTTCTTTAGCAATAGTGGATTGATGATTCATAAGCACTAATTATCAAGATTTTATAGTCTAAGGTTTACTATTTTTCAACTGCTTTTCAATTTGCTCAACCTGTTTGAACAACTCAGGCATTTTCTTGCGGTAGATGATCAGCTTTTTCTCTTCCATAACAGGAATGGCAGGACTTCCCAACACAATCTGATTACCTTTGACAGAGTGAGACACCCCCGACTGGGCACCTACAACCACATTATCACCTATTTCAATATGACCGGCAACGCCCACTTGTCCGGCAAAAATGCAATTTTTCCCGATTTTGGTTGAGCCCGAAACACCCGATTGAGCAGCAAAAGCACTCCCCTCACCAACTTCAACGTTATGGGCAATCTGAATCAGATTATCCAATTTTACATTTTTACGGATAAAGGTAGAGCCCATCGTGGCGCGGTCGATACAACTATTGGCTCCGATTTCAACATTGTCCTCAATAACCACATTTCCAATTTGGGGAACTTTGATATAATTACCATCTTGCGGCGCAAAACCAAAGCCATCGGCTCCTATAACGGTGCCTGCATGGATGATGCAATCTTTTCCTATAACACACTCCGCATAAACCTTTACCCCCGAATTAAGCACGCTATTCTCTCCAACTTTCACATCGTCTCCTAAAGTGACATGTGGGTAAAGCTTAACATTATCTCCAAGCACCACATTCTCTCCTATACTGACAAACTCGGCGATATAGACATCTTTTCCTATTTTAGCACTCTCTGAAATATAGGCATGCTTGGAAATTCCATTTTTCTGCGACTTCATTTTGTTGTAAAAATCAAGCAAAGAGGCAAAAGCAAGGTATGAATTGGGAACTTTTATCAAAGTACAAGACAGCGGCTTTTCAGGAACAAAATCATGGTTAACAATAGCTGCAGTAGCCTTAGTTTCATAAATATAATGAGTATATTTCGGATTGGCCAAAAAAGTAAGTCCCCCTTCAAATCCCTCTTCAATTTTACAGACAGTAGTAATAACGGCATCTTTATTTCCTATAACTTCTGCGGAGAGAAGTTCGGCAATTTTAGCAACGGTAAATTCCATCTCTTAAAATTTTTGGCAAAAATAGTCATTAGTGAGGTGTGAATTTGACGGGATTTATTAAAAAAACTTAAAAGAGCTATTTTTAAAAAAAAATTGTCCCTCTTTTGTAAATCCGAAAAAAAAGACTATTTTTGCCACCGCAAATTTAAGCTGTTGGAGAGGTGGGTGAGTGGCTTAAACCAACAGTTTGCTAAACTGCCGTACCTTTATCGGGTACCGGGGGTTCGAATCCCCCCCTCTCCGCAAGAAAAATGCAGCTGAAAACCTTGACAATTTTTGATTATCAAGGTTTTTTTTATTGTCATAAAAATTGAGATTTATTTGACAATAAAAAAAATAAATGAGAAAACTTATTTTGTGAATGAAATTATAGAATAAATAATATTGAATTGAATTTTAGGTGTTATGCAATAACCCTACTACAAAGCATTTTTGATGCAAATTAATAATTTTCACCTGATTATGTGAAAACTAATTTATTTAATGTACATTTGCCTTTGCAAAGATAAGGTC
>JAEWNB010000167.1 GCA_023392945.1 Bacteroidota bacterium | reverse complement strand
TATCAAGTATATTTCAACAATCCCGGTTATTTGGGAACTCCACATTTCATTGCTTTTAGATTTGTTCCCACCACAATTGCCAACATGTTTTGGATTGACAATATTGTTTTATCCAGAATGTCCAATTGCATTCCCCCAACAGGTTTGACCATCACGAATATATCTGGATCATCTGCTTTAGTTTCTTGGACTTCGGCCCAGACTGCAGACAGCTATACTCTGGAAATTATGGACAGACAAGGAAATATTGTTTCTTCGGATATCACAACGAATAATCAATTGCCTGTAAGTTCATTAAATCAACAAACAGGTTATACTGCTAGAGTATTTTCTACTTGTGGCGACGATAATAGTGATACCGTATCTCAATATTTTATAACGACCTGTAATCAAATTCACGAATCTGTTATCGGAACAGGAACAGAAATAATGAACGGACAAGCCGTGCCTTTCTCAGGATGGGAAAGATCATCCATGACACAACAAATTTTTACTCCGGAAGAAGTAGGAGGAGAACAATTTATCAATGCTATAGCATTAAATTACTATTATATTTCTACCTTACAGGTTGATAATTTTAAAATCTATTTAGGTACTACCGAGGATTCTGTATTTGCAACCGGTTCCTCATGGGTGCCTTCAACACAATTTTCACAAGTATTTGACGGATCTGTTGAATTTAGAAGTAATCCTCCTGAAAATTGGTTTACTATTTTATTTGATAGTACATTTCATTACGATGGAGTTCACAATTTAGTGATTACCATTTGTGATAGTATTAGTGGAACTTTGGTAATGGCCATGCCACGTTTTTATACTCATCCTACAACAGGAAACTCTTCTATTTATGTCGTTAGTACCAGTGGTAATGCTCCTTCTTTGGAAAATCCGGGGAACGGATTACTTATTCCGAACAGATCAAATATTAAATTTATTCAAGCTTGTTATGAACTGGGTTGTGTTGCTCCGAATATTATGGTTACAGGGGTTTCTGACACTTGTGCTAACCTGACTATGATTGGCAATGGCGAATCTTTATGGCAAATACAATACAAGACTTCAGCAGCCACCAATTGGGATTCCGTTAATGTAACAACCCCATCATACCATTTTAGTAACCTATCACCTAATACAGTGTATAACGTCCGTGTAAAAGCCCTTTGTGACAATAATGAAGAAAGTGACTGGGCTACACAAACTTTCGAAACCACTTGCGGAGTTATTTCTTCATTACCCTGGAATGAAAATTTTTCTTATTACTCAGATCTTAATAATGATTTCCCATCTTGTTGGACCATACGCTCTAATTATACGGGTTATCCTATATTAGATACAGTAAAATATCATTCAGCTCCGGCATCGGTTCATTTAATGAGTAATGAATATTCCTATAACTTAATTGCACTTCCTACTTTAAGTTCTGAAAACACAGTCGGTTCTGTTTTTTTGTCTTTGCAAGCATATTTCACAACCCCTGACCAATTTCTTGAAATCGGTGTTATGACAAATCCTTTAATTGATACTACTTTTGTTGGTATTGCCACCTTGTCTGCTTCTCAACTCTGCCACTGGGAATCATTTGACATTCATTACAATAATTACTATGGAGAAGGCCGATATCTTGTAATCAAATATAATAATCCAAACAATAACGCTTCTAATGAAATGTGGATTGATGATATCTCGGTTGATTTTATTCCAAATTGTCCACGTCCGATCCATGTTGCTATTAGCAATATTTCTGATCAAAGTGCATTGGCTTCTTGGAACAGTATAAACGGAAACTCCAATTATTCAGTAGGAATATTTGCTGCCGGAGATCAACCTGATGCAACTGATTTTGTTTCTGTTACCGATACATCTTATGTTTTGGGATCTTTAACGTCTGACACGGAATACGATGTATATGTTCAAACAGAATGTGGTACTAATAATAGTTCTGCTTATATTATTTCTCATTTTAGAACACATTGCTCTCCAATTTCTGTTGTTTCACCCTATGTTGAGAGCTTTGACGTATATGGTTCCGGTAGTTCAATATTGCCGACTTGCTGGACTTCTCTTCCATTAATTAATGCCCATAAACCATATATTTCTGCATCAACAACATTCAATCAATCTGCTGGAGCACTCACTTTTTATAGTACCACACAAAATGAAAACTTATGTGCTGTTATGCCGGCCTTCTTAGAGCCGATTAATACTCTGAAACTAAATTTCTATGCATATTCCAATCGTAATAATCCTATGTTAATTATCGGGGTTTTAACTGATAATACTGACATGTCTTCTTTTGCTCCTATTGATACTGTTCAAATTAGTACAGTACAATCATGGGAAAATTTTGAAATTTTCTTATCCGATTATACAGGTACAGCTAATTTTATTGCATTTAAAACTGTCGGAATTCAAGATATTAAAATAGATAGCCTGATAGTTAGCGTATCTAATAACTGTCTTAGACCTTCTCAGGTTATAATTGATAATGTTACAGAAAATTCTGCAGTTGTTGAATGGACGGAATCTGCGGAAGCTTCATCATGGGAAATAGAATACGGAATAACCGGTTTTTCTGTGGGAACGGGGACGACCATCTTAACCAATTCAAATCCGCATACAATTTCTAATCTATCACCGGCTACAGTATATGATGTTTATGTACGTTCCGCTTGTGACGATACCACTTTTAGCTCTTGGAGCCTTGTGGAAAGATTCTTTACTCAAGGATGTAATGACAGCCTGAAATGTAATTACTATTTCCAACTTTTAAATTCTACTTTCAATGGAAGTAATGGAAGCATTGACATCGTTGCAAATAACATTGTTATCAATACCGTCCAATTATTCACCGGCTTTAATAATTTTACATACTCAATACCTCTTTGTGACGGTCAAGAAATCAACCTAATTTGGCGTAATAACGGAATTAATGACACCAATAATCGAATTATTGTTCAAAATTCATTCAATGATACCATTATTGATATTACCAATTTCCAGACTTTAATTGATTCAACTGTTTCTTTTATCCCAAATTGTTCTCCTCTCCCGGAACAGTGCCTTGCCCCAACCAATGTCCAAATTTTAAACATCACAGACTCTTCTGCTACAATTAGTTGGACATCATCAAATGACGAAACACTGTGGAAAGTTTTATACTCTACAGAAGAATCAAACAATTTTAGCGATTCTATAATCGTATCCTCCCCACAATGTTCTTTAAATCAGTTAGATCCAAATACTACTTATGTGATTAATATTATAGCCCTTTGCTCTGATACTTTACAAAGTGATGCCTTAATTACCACTATTATTACATTGCCTGATGGTATTGAATCTTTTGATTCTGATTATATTACAGTATATCCTAATCCTACCAGAGATAAATTTACAATCAATAGTAATAGACAAGATCTTATAGGTAGTAAAATGGAATTATACAATTCTTTCGGGAAATTAATTTTTGCAGAAACTATTCATAATAACAGCATTACTGTTGATCTTTCGAGATATACAGGAGGTATGTATTTTGTAAAAATTATCAACGAAAAAACAATTATTACAAAGAAAATTTGTAAACAATAGTCTTTAATGATAATTGATTAATACTAAAAGAGCCTCAAGGTTATATACCTTGAGGCTCTTTTGTATATTATTGCTAGTTGTGATTTTGATATCCTTGTCGGAATTTGCAAAAGATTAGAATATCTTTTTTGTTTGATGTAGCAACCAAAATAGAATAAAAGTCCTACATTCAAAAATAGAGGAGGAAGCAGCCGGAAAAGATCGCAATATTAGAAATCAACAGGCAAAGCTTCATCAATTTGCTCTTGCCAGGGAAGTCCATAAGTGCCGATTTCTGCCATAAATGGATCCGGATTAAATTCTTCTACGTTAAAAACACCTTTTCCTGACCATTTGCCGGTCAATATCATTTTAGCTCCCAGCATTGCCGGAACACCGGTAGTATAGGAGACAGCCTGAGCCCCAATTTCTTTAAAAACGGTTTCATGGTTACAGTTGTTCCAAACATAGTAGGTGCGTTCTTTTCCATCTTTAATGCCACGGATTTGGCAGCCAATGGATGTTTCTCCTTTATATCCGGCTCCCAATGATGAAGGTTCCGGGAGTACTGCTTTTAAGAATTGCAAAGGAACAATTTCTTTGCCTTCAAAAAGGATTGGCTTTATACTGGTCATTCCTATCTCCTGCAAAATATTGAGAACTGTGATATATTTTTGTCCGAAAGTCATCCAGAAGCGGGCCCTTTTGATGGTTGGAAAATGTTTAACCAAGGATTCCAGTTCTTCGTGATAAAGTAAATATGACTCTTTATGTCCGATATTAGGATAGTGAATAGGTTTGTGGACAGACATAGGTTCAATTTCTATCCACTCGCCATTTTCCCAAAATTTTCCTTTTTGGGTAATCTCCCTGATATTGATTTCAGGATTGAAATTGGTTGCAAAAGCCATTCCGTGATCGCCGGCGTTGCAATCCACAATATCCAAGTGGTGAATTTCGTCAAAATAATGTTTTGCTGCATAAGCAGTGTAGATGCTGGTCACTCCGGGATCAAATCCGCAGCCAAGTAAAGCCATGATGCCGGCTTCCCGAAATTTATCATGGTAAGCCCATTGCCATTTATATTCAAATTTAGCCACCTCTTTCGGCTCGTAATTGGCGGTGTCCATATAATGAGTCTTAGTTGCCAAACAGGCTTCCATTAAGGAGAGATCTTGATAGGGGAGGGCAACATTAATAAGCAAATCGGGTTTAAAGTTCTTAATTAATGCTATGGTTTCAGAAACATTATCGGCATCAACTTGCGCCGTTTGAATCCGGTTGCCACCTACTTCAGCAGCAATTTTATCGCATTTTGATTTGGTTCTGCTTGCCAGCATAATTTCTGAAAATACTTCCGGGACAGAAGCACATTTGTGGGCTACAACAGCTCCTACACCTCCCGCTCCTATAATCAATACTTTTGCCATATCTTTTTATTTTAATGATTTGCTGTAACTAATAAAATGCAAAAATAGTAAAAAAACAGACACCTTCTTTTATAAGAAAAGGAGTCTGTCAGAACTGTTCTTTCAAGGCTGTATAATTGAATATTTAGGGAGAGTTAAAACACAATTATTCATCTGAATAATAGGAGTAAAAAGAGGAAAAAATCGTATCTTTGCCACCTGATAGAAATAGTATGTGCGCCGTTTTTCAAAACCCCATCACGCTAAATGGTACTGTTTACATAGTATCTGATTTTCATTTGGGATCTCCTAATGAAAAAGAGAGCCGCCAACGTGAATTGCGAATTTTACGATGGCTTGATGAAATAGAGAAAGATGCCACTCATCTTATCTTGTTGGGGGATATTTTTGATTTTTGGTTCGAATATCATGATGTTGTTCCAAAAGGCTATTATAAGTTGTTATCAAAGTTTAGCCAACTAAGAGATCTCAATATTGAAATCCTTTATTTTACAGGCAATCACGATATGTGGGTCAGGGATTATTTTGTCAAAGAAATGAAATTCAGCCTATTCAGAGAGCAACATGCTTTTGTAATCAATGGGAAGAAATGTCTGATTGGGCACGGAGACGGACTGGGACCAAAAGATGTTGGATATAAGTTTATTAAGACTCTTTTTGCCTTTCGACCCAACATCAAACTTTTCGGAGCTCTTCATCCACGACTTGCTTTTGCCCTTGCCCGTTTTTTTTCACGAAAAAGCCGTGCCATGACTTCCAAAGAAGAAGAAACCTATATGGGTGATGACAAAGAGCAGCTTGTAAATTATATTCGCTCAATTCTTTCTGAGGAGCAGATAGATTACTTTATTTATGCCCATCGACACCTGCCTCTTGAAATTAAACTGAACGACAAAGCTATCTATTTTAATTCCGGAGATTGGCTGGTGCATGATTCCTATTTGCGATTCGGACAGGATGAACCGCCCCAATTATTATTTTTTAAAGCAAGAAATCATGAATGAAATAACACATAAAGCCGGGTTTGTGAATATTATCGGAAGCCCGAATGTAGGCAAAAGTACCCTTATGAACAAATTGGTTGGGGAAGATCTTTCTATCATTACTTCAAAAGCTCAAACTACTCGCCATCGCATTAAAGGGATTGTCAATGGGGAAAACTTCCAAATTGTCTATTCTGACCTCCCTGGAATTTTAACCCCTGTCTATAAAATGCAGGAGATGATGATGCGCTTTGTGAATGAATCCCTGAAGGATGCAGATGTATTGCTCTATATGGTGGAATGTGGGGAAACCAAATATGACGAACAGATTATCACCCGTCTCAATAAGTTTGAAATACCTATTATTTTAATTATTAATAAGATAGACAAGGTCCCTGCCGAACAGGTAGAGATCAATCGGACTTATTGGCAGACAATCCTTCCCAAAGCCGATATTATTGATATTTCAGCTATAAAACAAATAAACCTCAATGAATTATTGCAAAAAATTATTGAGAAACTTCCCGATTCTCCCCCCTATTTTCCTAAAGATGAACTGACAGATCGTCCCACGCGGTTCTTTATTTCCGAAATCATCAGAGAAAAAATATTGTTGCTTTATCAGAAAGAAATTCCCTATAGTGTTGAGGTAGTTGTGGAGAGTTTTAAGGAGGAAGAGAAGCTTATCAGAATAGGAGCTATGCTTTACGTTGAACGCGAATCTCAAAAAGCCATTATAATTGGACATCAAGGTACAGCCATTAAAAAATTGGGCATCGAAGCCCGACTTGCTATCGAGGAATTTTTGGAAAAACATGTCTTTCTTGATATTTCTGTTAAGGTTCTGAAGGACTGGCGAAGTGATGAATTGCAGATGAAAAAATTCGGATATTATGAAGGATAATATTTCAGCTTCATCTAAACTGGAAGATCATTCGGAGAGTCACTCACACCATCATAACTCAACCGGGATTAAAAATATTACCATAGCCTTTTTCCTTAATTTTACTTTTACCATTATAGAATTGGTAGGCGGTCTGATAACAAATAGCGTTGCTATTTTGTCCGATGCTGTTCATGATTTGGGAGATTCCATCGCACTTGCCCTGGCTTGGTATTTTGAAAAAATATCCAACCGAATGCCAAATAAAAAATTCACTTATGGGTATAAAAGGTTTTCTTTATTGGGAGCGGTAATTAATTCGGTGGTTTTAATCACTGGTTCATCGGTTGTCATCTTTGAAAGTGTTAGAAGGATGGTGAATCCTCAGGAAGTTCATGCAAAAGGAATGTTGTTACTGGCAGTTTTGGGGATTGTCGTGAATGGAATTGCCGTTTTGAAAACACGAAAAGGAAAAGGTATTAATGAAAAAGTAATTTCACTTCATCTTCTTGAAGATGTTTTGGGATGGGGCGGAGTTTTAGTAGTGAGCATCGTGATGCTTTTTGTACATCTTCCGATTTTGGATCCAATACTCTCTGTTGCCATTTCTCTGTGGGTGCTTTATAATGTTTACAAAAATCTGAAAAAGACTCTCACCGTTATCTTGCAAGGAACTCCCTCCGAAATGAATCTTAACGAGATAAAAGTTAAAATTCAACAAATTCCGCATGTCCGATCACTCCACGATTTGCATGTATGGAGTCTTGATAGTTTGTATAATGTTGCCAGCTTGCATGTGGTTATAAATACGGAAGAGCAATTTCCTGTTATTCTGAAAGAGACCAAGGACAAGATCAAGGAATTGATGATAAATGAAGGAATTGAACATATTACGGTAGAGTTTGAAACCGAGGAGGAAGAGTGTATTTCGTGTGATAAATTTAATTAGAATACAATGATTATATTAACTCAAATTCCGGAACAATATAAGCCGAATATTCCCTATATTCAATCAGAATATTTGATAAACGGTAAGATCCGGAAATGGGAGGGGGATTTTCAGGAAGTCTATTCTCCTGTTAGTTATCAACATAACGAAATAATCGGAAATTTTCTAGGAGCCTATCCTCTTATGGGAAAAAAAGAAGCCCTGGAGGCATTGGATGCTGCTGTAATAGCTTATGACAATGGCAAAGGAGCTTGGCCTTCAATGAAAATCGAAGAGAGAATTAATTACATCAGACGCTTTGTTCTGCTAATGAAAGAACAAAAGGAGCTTGTGGTGAAGCTTATGATGTGGGAAATTGGCAAAAGCCTGCCGGATGCCAATAAAGAATTTGACAGAACAGTAGATTATATTCAGGATACGATTGAGGCTATTAAAGCACTTGACAGGGATTCTTCACGGTTTACAGTTTCTCAGGGTATCATTGCCCAGATTAGAAGAGCCCCACTAGGAGTTGTGCTTTGTATGGGTCCTTTTAATTACCCACTGAACGAAACTTTTACCACTTTGATTCCTGCTCTTATTATGGGAAATACGGTTATTTTCAAACCGCCCAAGTTAGGCGTTTTATTGCATCATCCCTTGCTTAGAGCTTTTCAGTCAGTGTTTCCCAAAGGGGTTGTTAATACTGTTTATGGAAATGGAGAGACGGTTATCGGACCACTTATGCAATCCGGACTGATAAATGTTTTAGCTTTTATAGGGTCAAGTCGCGTGGCTGATCTTCTAAAAAAACAACATCCAAAGCCCCATCGTCTGAAATGTGTACTCGGACTGGAGGCCAAAAACCCCGCAATCATAATGAAAGATGCAGATCTGGATGCTACCGTTAGAGAATGTCTTCTGGGAGCTTTGTCTTTCAACGGTCAGAGATGTACGGCTCTGAAAATCATTTTTGTGCAGGAAGAAATAGTGTCCCGATTTTTGGAAACACTGTCTATGATGGTTGAGAATTTGAAACAGGGGTTGCCCTGGGAAGAAGGGGTGGATATCACGCCCTTGCCGGAACCGGGAAAATCAGAATATATGACGGAACTTATAGACGATGCCATCAGTCATGGGGCACACGTAGTTAATCCGACCGGAGGTAAATTTGACGGTTCTTCTTTTTTCCCCGCCATTCTTTACAATGTAAACAACCAGATGCGGATATATCATGAAGAACAATTTGGACCATTGATCCCCGTTGTCAGTTTTAAAGATATTAAGGAACCGCTTGACTATGTGGTTGGCTCCAATTATGGTCAACAAGCCTCTGTTTTTGGTAATAACCCGCAGGAAATTGCGGCGCTTGTTGATATCCTTGTCAATCAGGTGTGTCGCGTTAATATTAATTCCCAATGTCAACGGGGACCCGATAATTTTCCTTTTACCGGACGCAAGGATTCTGCCGAAGGAACTCTTTCCATTTCGGATGCCCTTCGGGTCTTCTCTATCAGAACCCTCTTTGCGGCAAAAGAGAATGAGGGGAATAAGAAAATCATTACCACTATCCTTAAGGATGATTATTCTAATTTTTTAAATACTGATTTTATCTTCTAAATATTATGTCGGGAATGGATAAAATTAAAAACGAAAATATTGAAAATGAATATAAATCAAGAATATTCCGCATTTTTGATTATGTTGAAACCCATATCGACAGGCAGCTTACTTTAGACGAACTTGCAGCTGTGGCTAATTTTTCAAAATATCATTTTCATCGAATCTTTTTGGCAATAGTGGGGGAAACCCCGTTTCAGTTTATTTTACGGGTTAGACTTGAAAAAGCTGCTTCACTAATTATGATGAATCCGACAGAATCAATCTCGGAAATCGCTTTTAAATGCGGATTTACCGATATTTCCGTTTTCTCAAGAAACTTTAAAGCTTATTTTAATATTTCTGCCTCCGGCTATAGAAAAAAACACCCTGAAAATAGCAATATAAGTCAACTGAATAGCAAGAAGAAACAAGTCGAAAAAGATTTTCTGGCCTACTTTTGTCCCGATTCAAAAACATTAAAATGGAGGTCAATTATGAATTTTTGTAAAAATGCGGAAGTTAAAGAATTTCCCGAAATGACGATTGCCTATGTAAGGCATATCGGTCCCTACAAAGGAGATCAACAGTTGTTTGATGAGTTGTGGGGAAAAATCTGCTCTTGGGCAGGAGCCAACAATTTGATCCAACAACCCGATTGTAAGTTTCTTGTAATTTATCACGACGATCCAAATGTGACCGCCGAAGAGAAGCAGCGAATCAGTGTTTGCATTTCTGTTCCTGAAAACACCAAGGTAGATGGTGAAATTGGTAAAATGAAAATCGATGCAGGTAAATACCTTGTCGCTCGTTTCGAGATTGCTGGAGATCAGTTTATGGATGCCTGGAACTGGGTTTATGGACAGTGGTTTCCCAATAGCGGCTACCAGCCCGACGACGGTCCCTGTTTTGAACTTTATCCCGAAGAGCCAAAAGATGGCAGATTTGTGGTTGATATCTGTGTTTCCGTTAAACCGCTCTGATAAGTAGCATTGGAATTATTTTAATTTTGATTTGGGCGTTCCGGTTCGCTACGCTTCACCGTCGCGCTTTCCGCTACAACTCCGCAGGTGTGGGTCATGGGGCTCATGGTCGCGGGCAGTAGCTTCCTTCGGTCGCTCTGCCGCTCCCTGTGCCCCAATATCCACACCCTTGCGGGGTTTCCGCTACAATCGCTAACGCAATGCAGTTCCCTTAGCTGATTGCGACAAAAAATAATCCGAAAAAATAATCGCCGTTTTATCGGCATGCGGCAAGTTCCTATAAATTAGTGTGCCGGAGTAATACATTGACGGTGGGGTATTTCTCTTTCAAATGGGCAGCCAGTAGTTCGGCGAAATAGACGGAACGGTGTTGTCCACCGGTACATCCAAAATTGACCATCAATCGGGTGAACTTCCTTTCAAGATAATTGTCAATGGAAGCATCAATCAAAGCAAAGACATTCTGTTGAAATGCTGCTGTCTGTTTAAATTGTTTCATGTAACTCACTACCTTTTCATCTTTTCCTGTCAGAGAAGCATATTGTGCTTCCCGCCCGGGATTAGGAAGCGCACGGCAATCAAAGACAAACCCTCCGCCGTTGACCGACAAATCCTGTGGAATTCCCTTTTTGTAAGAAAAACTGGTAATGCTGACTGTCAACGTGTTATCATCTTGCGAAAATTTAGGAATATCCGGGGATTCGGTTATCTCTTTTAAGACACTCAACAATACAGGAATTTGGATTGGCAGCTTCATTGTTTTTAATAAATGGGCAATGTTGCGAACTGCATAGGGTATGCTTAATAAAAAGTGTGATTTTTTCTCGTAATATCCCCTGAAGCCGTAAGTTCCCAAAGCTTGTAAAATCCGAATCAGTACAAAGCCGTCATAGCGAAGCAAAAAATCTTTGCGATTAAAATCGGTGACTTTTTCAAGCTCTTCCAAATAGTATTGCAAAAATTGTTCCCTGTATTTTTGAGGAATCGCCGCTTTCCCATCATAGAGCAACGAAGCAATATCATATTGCAAGGGTCCTTTCCTGCCTCCCTGAAAATCTATAAAAAAGACTTCTTTCTGCGAAATCATAATGTTTCGCGACTGAAAATCGCGATACAAAAAATAGTTGCTTTCTGCCTCAAGCAAGAAATCTATAAGAGTATTGAAATCATCTTCAAGAAGTTGCTCATCAAAAGAGATTCCTGTCAGTTTTAAAAAATAGTACTTAAAATAATTAAGATCCCATTGCATCGACTGACGGTCAAAGGCAAAACGCGGATAGCAAACAGAAAAATCAAAACCTTCTTTACCTGAAATTTGCAACAAGGGTAGTTGTTTGATGACTTCCCGATAATAATGAATGGTCTCTTCCGACAAATCCTCTTCTTCCCGATGCTCAGAAAGAAAAGAATAGAGTGTTTCGTCACCTAAATCAGACAAAAGATAATATTGACAGGAAGAATCAATGGCCAAAATTTTAGGAACCCTAATTTGTTTTGAAAGGAAATGATGACTAAAAGTGAAGTAGGCATGATTTTCTTTCAGATCAGCATTGTAAACGCCTACAATAGAATCTCTATTTTCAAAAAACAACCTGAAATATAATCTCACAGAACCGGATTGAGGTATTTTTTCAATTTTTGTACAAGGAACTTGATAGAATTTCTCTGCAAGATTTATTAAAACCGATTCATTATAAGACATGATAACTCTTTTTATAAAAGCAAAAATACAAAAATAGTTCACTAAAAAAAGCCACCTGTAAAAAGTGGCTCTGACATTTTATTTTTCGAGGTCTCTAGCGGATTCGAACCGCTGTAAACGGTTTTGCAGACCGGCGCCTAACCACTCGGCTAAGAGACCATCTCAAGGCGACAAAAATACAAAAATATTCTAAACAGAAACAAAAACTCTTAAAATTCATTGTAAAACACTTTTATTTAAACAGTTATTAGACAATTATTACCCCGCTTTTCATAAACAAAGCTGGTTTTTCCTTTTTTTGTTTTGCTATTTCTTATAAAACTAGTCGATATAAATAATAAAATCCTTGTATTTTTGCCCTTCAATAATATGAATTTTAATCAGGTTATACTATGTCCTCAATTGAAATAAGATTAATGAAAATTGATGATTATGATGAAGTCTTTCATTTATGGTCATCCACTCCGGGTATGTGTCTTAGAAATTATGATGACTCTGCAGAAGGAATAGGAAAGTTTCTAAAGAAAAATCCAACTTCAAATTTTGTTGCGCTTGATAAGAACAGAATTGTTGGGGTAGTTCTTAGCAGCAACGACGGGCGAAGAGGTTATATTTATCACGCAACGGTTCATCCTGATTACCGCAACCGCGGTATCGCCAAATCCCTGATGGAAGAAGTATATCGTGAGCTTAAGAAAGAGGGCATTAGAAAGGCCGGTCTGCTTGTGTTAAAAGATAATGAGATTGGAAATATTTTTTGGAAATCTCAAAAATGGGACAACAGATCGGAACTTAATTATTATAGCAAAAATCTCTAGGATTTAATTTTACAATTCATAAAATTTTCAACCGGAATTATATTTAAAAGCCGGGAATTGTTAAGTGGAATTCTTTTATATACTGTATATCAATTTGTTATTTGCTTTTTTGTTTTGGAATAATGTTTTTTTTCTACCCTTTTTGGACGTTTATGGTTAGTGAGTTATTTAATATATTGTTTAATTTCTGTTTTTATTTACACTCTCATATTTTAAAAGAAACAAATAATAAACAATTTTTCAAAGAAATTAATTTTTTTATCTATTTTTTTTATTTTTGTATATGATATTTATTTAAATTTGTGTTTTGAATGAGAGATCAATATTTATAATTCAATATCTATATAAAGCAACATTATATTTGTTAAAATATTTAATTTAAAGATAGTTAGAGAGAAATAATTAAAAGTGCAAATTGAAAATTATTGAAATAAAATAAATAGTGTATACTAATTTTGTTTATTGTTTCAAAAACAGAAGGCGACATGAAAAGAATTACTAATCAAAAAACAGAAACATTATACCAATATTTTGAAAAAAACGGATTCGACAAAACCATCGATGAAATTTCTAAAGGGATTAATGTGACTAAAAAAACAATTTTTAATCGTTATCAAAATAGGGAAAATATGGAAAGAATGCTTCAGTTATACTGGAGACAAAGATTTAGAAAGAACTTTCTTGAAAAATGCCAAAATTGCAATAATATGGTTGAGGTATTACTTTTTGTTATTTATGAATTAAAAAAAAGCTTTGAAGTAGAAAAACACTTTTTTGAAAGAGAGATGAATATTGATGGTTTTTTTCTTCAGGAAGATGAGAACAGCGTTATTTCTATCACGAAGCGAATTATTAAAAAAGGGATAGCCCTGGATTATTTCAATTCAGAGATAGATATTAATCAATATGCTACTTTTTTAATTCACAATATTATCCATTTGTTTGTAAAAAAAAGGGGGAGTGAAGATATTGTTTCCTATATCTTACAACCTTTGTTGATTGAATCAGGAAAGAGAATTTTGAATGAGATGAATCTGACCTATTTTTTTGATTTATCACCAACCAATTCAAAAATTGAAATTCCGAAAAGGTATTTAAATAGACGGTAACCATACATTTCTTTTCATTCTGAAAGAAAGTAAAAGATTTCTAAGAGGTAGTGAATAAAAGTATTATTTGTTTAAGACTATGGTCACTACTTTTTCAACAGCCTGTTCAAGCCCATTACAATTTTTTCCTCCGGCAGTTGCCAACGATGGTTGACCACCTCCGCCACCCTGAATCAAAATAGCAGCTTCTCTGATTAAATTAGACGCATGATATCCTTCCGTTAGGAGATCGTCGGATAAAGCTACAACTAAATTTGGCTTATCATTGTATTGACTCCCTAAAACAATTAGCAACTTTTCAAATTTATTGCGTAAATTATATGCTACTTGTTTCATAATATCAGGATCTGTCGTGCTTACTTCCCGAATAATATTGAAATTGTTAAGATGTTCAACCTTTTGTTCCAATTGGCTAATCAAAATTTGCGTTTTTTCCTTTTGGAAACTTTCAATTTCTTTAAGTAACAGTTCATTTTGTTGGGCCATTTTCTGAACCGACTGCATGATATTGGGTGAATTAAAAAAGAGTTTTAACTCTTCTGCCAAATCAGCAAAATGAGTAAGATATTCTTCCGCTACTTTTCCGGTAACCGCTTCAATTCTGCGAACCCCTGCAGCAATGGCACTTTCGGTTGTAATCTTAATAATGCCAATATTGCCGGTAGCAGGAGTATGGGTTCCTCCGCATAATTCTATCGATTCTCCAAATTTTATCACACGGACTTCATCCCCATATTTTTCACCAAATAGAGCCATAGCCCCCATCTCCCGGGCCTTTTGAATAGGGGTGTGTTCAAATTCCTGAAGAACAATATTCTTGCGAATAAGACTATTGACGATCTTTTCCACCTCTCTAATCTCTTCATTGGTAACCTTGGTAAAATGTGAGAAGTCGAAACGCAACCTCTCGGGTGTAACCAAAGATCCTTTTTGCTCTACATGAGAACCCAGCACTTTTCTTAAGGCGAAGTGAAGTAAATGAGTGGCGCTGTGATTGTTCTGAGTGGCTATTCTGCTCTCCTCATCAACTTTGGCACTAAACGTTGCATTGAGATTTTCGGGAAGCATTTCTGCAATATGAACAATCAGATTGTTTTCCTTGACAGTATTCTTAATTTCTATCTTTTGATTTACATTTTCCAAGGTCCCAATGTCCCCAACTTGCCCGCCTGATTCAGCATAAAATGGGGTTTTATCTAGAACTAACTGAAAAAATACTTTTCCTTTTGATTTTATTCGTCTGTATTTTATAATGTTTGAATCACAACTCAATAAATGATAACCAACAAATTCAGACTCTTTTGCAGTCGGTTTTAATTCCACCCAATCATCAGTTTCAATAGCTGCTGCATCACGAGAGCGTTGTTTTTGAAGTGCAAGGCCTTTTTGGAATCCCTCCATATCAACTGTTAATCCTTTTTCAGAAGCCAGTAATTGAGTCAGGTCAATCGGGAATCCAAACGTATCAAACAATTCAAAAGCAAAATCACCTTCAATGACTTTGCCATTTATTGATTTGGAACAGTAACTTTCAAATTTAGCAATACCGGATTCAAGTGTTTTAAGAAAAGAGTTTTCTTCTTCCTGAATTACTTTTTCTATCAGAGATTGTTGGTTTTTCAATTCGGTGAATTGTTTCCCCATTAAGTTTACCAGTTCATCCACAAGAGTCCAAATGAACGGTTGATTAAATCCCAAAAAAGTATACCCATAGCGAATGGCCCGCCTTAAAATTCGACGGATCACGTATCCGGCTCCGGTATTGGAAGGTAATTGCCCATCTGCAATGGCAAAGCTGACAGCCCTTAAGTGATCGGCAATAACTCTCATGGCAATGTCAACATCTTCTTTCTCGCCGTATATTTTGTTTGATATTTTTGAAATTTTTTGAATAACAGGCTGAAAAATATCCGTATCATAATTAGATTTTTTTCCCTGGACAGCCATACAAAGGCGCTCAAAACCCATCCCTGTATCCACATGCTTTGCTGCAAGGGGTTGTAATTCTCCGGAAGCAAGCCTGTTAAATTGGATGAACACCAAATTCCAAATTTCCACCACCAATGGATTATCCTTGTTGATGAGTTCTGCCCCCGGAGTTTTAGCGCGCTCTATATCATCACGGAGATCTATATGAATTTCAGAGCAGGGTCCGCAGGGCCCCGTGTCTCCCATCTCCCAAAAATTGTCTTTTTTATTGCCGTAAAGAATCCTGTTTTCAGGTAGAAAAGCTTTCCAAAAATCCCTAGCCTCATTGTCTGCCTCAGTTTTATCCTCTTTATTGCCTTCGAAGACAGTTGCATAAAGACGAGAAGAGTCAAGTTTCATTATTTGTGTAAGAAATTCCCATGCCCAACCAATGGCATCCTTTTTAAAATAATCACCAAAAGACCAGTTGCCTAACATTTCAAACATGGTGTGATGGTAGGTGTCTTTTCCCACTTCTTCCAAGTCATTATGTTTTCCTGAAACACGCAAACACTTTTGAGAATCCACTACTCGCAAGCTTTTTGCAGGAGAGTTTCCTAAAAATATATCCTTAAATTGATTCATCCCCGCATTGGTAAACATCAAAGTGGGGTCATTTTTTATGACCATCGGGGAAGAAGGAACTATTGTGTGTCCTTTTGATTCGAAGAATTCTAAAAAGGCAGTGCGTATTTCATTACAATTCATAGACTTAGTAAATTTCGTAAAATTAGCTGCAAAAATACGAAAATTGTGGAATTAACAGAAAATGCAAATTTAACCATTTAAAAGTATGAAAATAGAGGAGGAAAACTAATATAATTTACAACTTCGATCAATTTTCACTATTTTTGCAACTCAAAAAAATCATTCCGATTATGAAAAAAAATATTCTTTTTTCCCTTTTGGTTTTTGTTTCAGTTTCTCTTATGGCACAAGATACTGTGAAAACATACTGGAGTAATAAATCACTTATGTCTGTCGGCATTAAGGTTAACGATAGGGAAGCGGGCTTGTGGACATTTTATTATAAAAATGGACAAAAATGGACCGAGGGAGTTTATAAAAATGGAGTGAAGATAGCTATCTGGAGAATGTGGTACGATGATGGCATACTCAGCCAGGAATATGATGCTCAGAATGGGCCTTTTAAAAGTTGGTATCATTCAGGCCAAATAGAATCAGAAGGACTTTTTGCAAACGGAAAAAGAAACGGTGATTGGATTTTCTATCATCCAAATGGGAAATTGTTGAAAAAATGCCACTATCTCAATGACAGTATTCATGGTCGTGTTACGGAATATTATGATAACGGGAAAAAATCATTTGAAGGTAATTATGATAATGGTTCACTGCACGGCTATTGTTATTGGTACACCAAAGATGGTCAGCCCGACATGGAGGGTAAATCTATTCATGATTTACAAGATAGTACTTGGATATTTTATAATGAAGATGGGACTATTGGAAGCACAGGAAACTTTATAAATGGCCTGCAGGAAGGTTTTTGGAATTATTATTTTCCCGGAGGTAAAGTGTGGAAAAAAGGAACTTTTAAAAATGGAAAAAAGAACGGAATTTGGGAAGCCTTTTATGAATCGGGTGCAATACAAAGAAAAGGAGAGTTTTTAAATGATAAAGAAACAGGAAAATGGATCCAATGGTATGAAACAGGAATAGTTAAAGATGAAGGCTTTTTTAAGGATGGTCTGATGACCGGACTTTGGTTGGGATGGTATGAAGATGGAGTTCTCAAATATAAAATAGAATATAAAGACGGACAGCGCCATGGTTTTTATCTCTATTGGAACGAAAATGGAACCAAGCGATCCGAAGGGAATTATGCAAATGGCAAACGTCAGGGAAAATGGAAAGAGTATGCCCAAAACGGAAAACCCTTTGAATTTGGCACTTATGCCAATGATATGAAAAATGGAAAATGGACTTATTACAATGAACGTGCACGTGTAATGAGAGTCCAAAATTTCAAAGACGACGTAGCGGAAGGCCTTTTCACAGAGTATTATCCGAATGGAAAAAAACAGATGCAAGGCTATTATATTAACAGAATGAAAAGTGGTAAATGGTCATACTGGGACGCTGGCGGAAAACTATTTTACAGCGTTGAATTTAAAAACGGCAAAAAAATTAAAGTTTATAAAAATACAGATCAAGAAGCCAATAAACCGTTTTAACAAACAAAACTATCAAAAGGCGTTGGTAAAAGCAGAGAAAGAAAAGAGAGAATGAAAAAACACATTTCGATAAAAGATTTTATGACCAAACTAAAGGTGACAATAAATAACTTAACAATTAAAACTTTTCATTTTAATTTTATTCAGGTGAACACATACATTCTCTATGATGAAATGAAAGAAGCCATTATCATTGATCCGGGAAACTGCGATGAAAATGAGAATGAAATACTGATAGATTATATTGAAAAAGAGAAACTTACAATAAAATATATACTAAATACACATCCCCATATTGACCACGTGCTGGGAAATGATTTCTGTAAAAGAGTTTATCATGCCCCCTTGTTGGCACACGAGGAAGGAATGCCGATTTATAAGAACTCTTTTGCATATGGAGCCTCTTTTGGCTTTTCTCAAACGGAATTTCCTGTTCCTGACATTTTTCTTAAAGAAGGAGATGAAATCCTTTTCGGGAAGCAGTCACTAAAAGTATTGTATACCCCGGGTCATAGTAATGGGAGTATCTCTTTGCTTGACCATAACAACAAGCTTGTTTTTACCGGAGATACACTTTTTGAAGGTAGTGTAGGTCGCACCGATCTCCCAACCGGTGACTTGAGCAGTCTGATGAGAAATATTAAGGAGAAATTACTTGTTCTTGAAGACAACACTCTTGTTTTTCCGGGACATGGGGATTCCACAACAATCGGGCAGGAAAAAAATGAAAACCCATATTTATAAATAATGATTGACGAATACGAAGACATGGATTATGGTTATGAGAGACACGATCTCTATAATCAGGAAGACATCAAGATTATGTCGGAATGCTATAAGAACATAATCAAGGTTGTGGGAGAAAATCCCGAACGCCAAGGTTTGCTCAAAACCCCAGTGAGGGCTGCAAAAGCGGTGCAGTTTTTAACTCATGGCTACGACTTGGATCCGCACAAAATTCTGAGAAGTGCTCTTTTTAAGGAAGATTATAAGCAGATTGTTATTGTGAAAGACATTGAAATCTACTCTCTTTGTGAACACCATTTACTCCCTTTTTTCGGGAAAGCCCATGTTGGCTATATTCCCAATGGAACTATAGTAGGACTAAGCAAAATTCCTAGAGTTGTGGAGGCTTTTGCCAGAAGATTGCAATTACAAGAACGTCTTACTACCGAAATTAAAGATTGTATTCAAGAAGTATTGGATCCCATCGGAGTTGCAGTTGTTATTGAAGCTCAACACCTTTGCATGTCTATGAGAGGTATTCAAAAACAAAACTCCGTGACTACAACTTCAGAATTTACCGGTGCATTTCTCAATAATTATAATACCAGACAGGAATTTATGCATCTAATAGGAGCTGATTTGCACTAAAAAAGCATTTTTCCGCATTGCAATAATTTCTAATTTTGGAATATTTTTTTCCAAAAACCAGGTATAATAATCCCAAAGGAATAGTTTTTTTTGAAAACAAACATTTTATAACCATGAAAATTTGTCTCTCACGATATTTTTAATATTTGATAATCAATAATTTAATTAATATAAAAAAGAAAATTAGACGAGATGGCAGCGTTGGAATAAAAAAATTACTATTTTTGCACCCCGAAACTAAAGGATGTTTTAGTAGCTCAGCAGGTAGAGCACATCCCTTTTAAGGATGGGGTCCTGGGTTCGA
>JAEWNB010000100.1 GCA_023392945.1 Bacteroidota bacterium | reverse complement strand
TGATAGAGGCCAAATTAGTAGAAGTCTCCACAAAGTCGGGAATATCCTGCGACATTGCCAACACACCGTGAGGGCAAACATAAAGGGAATTGATAATATCAATAATTAAAAATTCCTGTAAGATCTTTGCAGGCGTAGCTGCTTTTTCATAAGAGACAACTACATCAGGGTCTGTAACAAAAAATTCCTGTCGGAATGTCTTATTCATTAATTTCAGGAAAGATTCAAATTGGCTTACATTTTCCTTAGGCAAAGTGACCCAAGCATATCCTTCTCTGGCAATAGCATTGCGAAGGTTCCCGGCTTTAATATCCGCAATTCTGAGATCAAAAAGCTGATAGCCGTTCCACAAAATCCGATTAAGCAATTTAACGGCATTGCCCCGCCCTTTATTGATATCGTCGCCGGAGTGGCCCCCTTGCAAACCTTTAACATAAATCTTGTAGGCAACACTTCCTTCGGGAATCTGATCTTCATATTCACATTCCAAGGTAGCAACAGTATCTTTTCCACCGGCACAACCGATAAAAAATTCACCCTCATCCTCCGAATCAAGGTTAAGTAGCATTTTCCCTTTCATAAAACCGGCTTCAAGAGCAAAAGCACCGGAAAGGCCGGTCTCTTCATCAACGGTAAAGAGTGCCTCAATCGGACCATGTTCAATTTCGCTTGACTCAAGAATGGCTAAAGCAATGGCCATCCCTATCCCATCGTCAGCTCCGAGCGTAGTACCTTTTGCCTTAAGCCACTCCCCATCAATATAAGGTATAATAGCATCTTTGTCGAAATCAAATATAGTATCGTTATTTTTCTCACAAACCATATCCACATGACTTTGGAAAATAACCGGAGTCACATTTTCTTTCCCTTTGGTAGCAGGCTTAGAAATCAAAACATTGCCGATTTTATCCCGTTTAGTCGCAAGTCCCATCTTTTGACCGGTTTCCATTAACCACTCCACAATTTTTTCTTCTTTTTTGGAAGGACGGGGGACTTTGCAAATTTCATTAAAATAATAAAATACTCTAGTAGGTTTTAATTTTAATATCTCATTCATAATAACATGATTTTTAATTCATTAATAATGATATTTATAATTTATGGGGAAAGTTTCCTGTTATTTTATCTGGTAAGTTAATCTCATATTAATACTGGCTCTTTTCTCTTTTGAGGAAGTATTGAAAGCACCACCCCAGGAGTAATCATCTTCCGACGAATTGGGAGCGGTAATTTGAAAAACTCCCATACTGGCACTTTTAAGGCTGCCCAATTTTGCACCGGAATTAGAGGCAATAGTCTCTGCTCTTTTACGGGCATCTTTTGCTGCTTCAGCCAACATTTGAATCTTAAGGTCGGCAAGTTTAGTGTAGTAATATTCAGGGGATGAAACATTTAACTCAATTCCTTTGTCTAATAATTCAGATACTTCACGGGTTATCTTTTCAATTTTCTCCACCTCTTTCGATTTAATATTAATAGTTTGCGTCAAGGAATAACCATTGAAAAATTGAATATTACGACTATTCCTGCTATCCCATTCATAACGATAATCTTTTTCAGTGTTGATGGGTTCAAAAATCATCTCGTCCTCTCTAATACCCTTAGAAATTAAATAGTCTTTGACAACAGTATTTTGATTTTTAATTTCGGAATAGGCCTCTTTTAAATCCATTTTGAGGACATTTAGCCTAATATTCCAAACAATCAAGTCGGAAACAAAATCCTTCTCTGCCAATCCAACAACATAGACGCTTTTTTCGGGACCTTTGGAATTATAAAAAGAAATTCCAAGAATTAGGGATGAGAGAACAATGGAAAGTCCTGCCACAATACTGATAACAATACCTGCTTTTTTCATAGACAATTACTTTATTTAATAATGCTACAATTATGAATAACAAATGAATTATAAAAATAGTAACGGCAAATATACAACTTAATTATAAAGTATCATTATGGATTTAAATTTTTCACAAGCCATTTTTTTAGTATTTTTGCATCCATTAACAATAAAAATCTCCGGAAAAAGATTTTTATGACTAACATATATTAATTGACTATTTTATGAAAAAATATAGTGAAACAACTGATGATAAAGACCACTCCGCCGTCGAGAATCTCGAACATTATATAGATATGGATATTCGTGCCGGTATGAGCCAAGAAAGTGAAAAAATTTCACAAAATCCATTTCTATCCAGAGGACTTTCCGATGTACCTGTCATTGATAATGTCAATTGTGAACAATATCAATATTCTTGTTGCAAGCTGGCCACCTACGACTGGATATCCATGATGGACATCTCCATTGAATACCTTGAGTTTCAGATTGCCGAAGTCCGCTTTAAGAACAGCCATAAGGATTTCTTTCTATTGCCTGAGACTGGTGTTTATAAAGTTGGCGATATCGTAGCAGTTGAAGCCACTCCCGGTCATGATATCGGGATTATTTCTATGGTGGGAGTTAATGTAAAAAATCAACTTAAGAATAGACATCTTAGACCCGAGGATATTACAAAAAAAATCTATCGAACCGCCCGTGTTCCCGATGTAGAAAAATGGATTTCAACCGTAAATCTGGAACATACCACCATGCTCTCTTCAAGGTATACTGCCTGGGATCTGGAGCTAAAAATGAAAGTAAATGATGTTGAATATCAAGGTGATGGAACTAAAGCCGTTTTTTATTACTCGGCTGAGGAAAGAGTTGACTTCAGGGAATTGATAAAAATTCTGGCAGATCAGTTTCACATAAGAATAGAAATGCGTCAGATTGGCGTTCGTCAGGAGGCAGCCCGTTTGGGTGGACTTGGGACTTGTGGGCGAGAACTCTGCTGCTCTTCCTGGTTGAGCAATTTTCAATCAGTATCAACCATTACTGCCCGCACTCAGCAACTTTCTCTCAATCCTCAAAAACTTGCCGGAATGTGCGGCAAACTTAAATGCTGCCTCAATTTCGAGCAATCTACTTATCTTGAAGAACTTAAAGATTTTCCACAACCCAATATTCACCTCAAAACTAAAAAAGGAAAAGGATTCTATAATAAAATTGATATTTTTAAAAAAATCGTGTGGTACTCTTATGCCAACGATAACTCCACCATTTTTGCCATTCCCCTCGATAAAGTCAATGACATTATTGCCATGAACAATGCCGGAAAATTCCCTGATACTTTAGAAGAATTCGCTATTGTTAACCAGAAAAAAGTGGAAGAAGGAGTTAATTTCAGTTTGGATGAACTTAAAAATATTGAAGATAAATAATTTCAGCACGATGAAAATAAAGCTGTTTACTGTTCTTATATGGGTGGCTACTGCATTTTTCTTTGCTTCTTGTAATGGAAAAGTCTTTTATGAAAAGATTGATCATATTGACAACGAAGTGTGGAATGTGGATTCGCTTTTACATTATGAAATTGAAATTACCGATTCCCTACAGTTTTATAACATTTACATTAATATCAGAAACACGGTTGATTTTGAGACACAGTATTTTTATCTGTTTCTCACTTCGGAATTCCCAAATGGCTACATCGGACAAGATACCTTAGGATGCATTCTGTGCGACCCTTATGGAAAATGGACAGGTAAAGGATCGGGACGTATTAAGGAAAATCGCTTCCTTTTTAAGCCCAAAGTAAGATTTGACCAAAAAGGTATTTATAAATTTACTGTTCGCCAAGCTATGCGAAATGATAATGTTAAAGGAATCTCAGACTTCGGAATCAGTCTCTATAATTTTGAAAAAGACAAAATTCAAGTAAAGTAATTTGATTCTTTGTACAAATCTCATTTCATATTTTCATTTTTTGCATACAACATTTGATTGCCAAGGCTCCATTCCGAAATAGGAACTTCTCTCATTCATCAACTGACAAAATGTGAATAAATCTAAATTTTTTATCTTCATTGTTCATAAAATAATATTTTTTCATTCTTAAAATCAGAAAATTAGGTATAAAAACCAAATTCTATTAACATTTATTATGATTTATAAAAATAAATTGTATTTTTGTCCACTGTTTTTTATGAATGAAAAATATGTATCT
>JAEWNB010000169.1 GCA_023392945.1 Bacteroidota bacterium | reverse complement strand
CTGTAACTATCTGATTTACAATGCACTATTTTTAATTCTGTCGGGATGACAAGATTCGAACTTGCGGCCTCTTCGTCCCGAACGAAGCGCGCTACCGGGCTGCGCTACATCCCGTACTTTTTGAGAGTGCAAAAGTACATTTTTTTTTCTGTTTTCAAAGTGTCGGGCTAATTTTTTCTTCACTGATTCTTTTTACCTCTTCTAATTTGGTCTCATCAATACGAGTGGAGACAAAGGAATTAAAAGTAGCAAACTGAGTCTCGTTAATCATCTCTTTCTCAAGCATACGTTGAGCTACAAATCGCATTTCGGAGCGACGACTTTCGGTGACATTTCCGAAACTGTCCAATGTCCAAGCGTATTTTTTGGGGGAACGTATCAGTGTGGCAAGGTAAACACACTCGCCGAAAGTGAGTTCTTCGGGCTTTTTGTCGAAGTAAAAAGCAGCAGCTTCATTAATTCCGTAAACACAAGGTCCCCATTCAATAATGTTGACATATATCTCAAACATTCTATCCTTAGAAATCAAATTGTTGTTCTCTATCAGCCAAGTCAGCACCATCTCTTCAAATTTGCGGGAAGCTACTTTCTTCCGGTTCAGAAAGAGATTCTTGACCAGTTGCATGGTAATGGTGCTTCCGCCACGGGAGAATTTGCCCCGTTTTATGTTGGTTACCATGGCATCCTGAATGGATGATTTGAGGAACCCGTTATGTCTGAAAAATGAGGCATCTTCGGAAGCCAAAATGGCATATTTTAACATCGGAGGAATCTTTTCGAAAGGACAAAATGAGGGGTTCTCAGGACCAATCATAATGCTTCTAACCGGGACTCCACCTTCATAAAAGAGATATTCAAACGGAGCATTAAATTTGGTGATAAGGGTGCTACTGCCATCCAAAAAGGATAAGTTCCGACTTGAAATATCAAAATCAAAAATAAGATCGTCAACTTTGGCAAAATCACAGTCGAAAAGGAGTGAAAAATTCATATTGCCGGAAACTGACATTTGGGAGATGACCTGAAAAAGCTCGGGGGGCATTGCTCTGAAGAAGGTGGCAGCATTGAAATTTCGTTCTTTGATGGCAAAGACAAAATGTACATTCTTCTTTTTTTCATACTTGATATAGGGATGAACTTTAAAGCCATTGAGCAACATTACAGAGGTGGAATCTATGACAATGGATCCGGGATTGATGGCAACATCCAGCGCAAATGAAGCAGAATCAATTTTTACTGTTTGGTCTGCAATTTTAGCGTGATAAAATTGACAATTGTCAATCCTCCCGCCAACAGAAAAGGTGGCATTGTCAACATCCTGATTCTTGACATCTAAACTAAATGCCAGCTCATGAAAGGCTAAGTCAATCTTGAACATCTTCTCAATGAAAGGGAATTTCCCCACTTTATCCGCTCCTTCATCCAATGCTAAAATGCCGGCAAAGTAATTTTTTTCGGCATCTACTTTCCCTCTGATATTCCATTTTGAACCTGAAAAACCGTTCTTTACAACAATAGTTCCCGTTAGTTGTTTCTCATCTATTTTTATACTTTTCATATAGTAATCGGTTCTGACGGAATCCATTTTAGCAACAATCGTGATGGATTTGGAATGCAGATCTTTCGGGAACCCCCTGGTGAGCAGGTCAAGATAATGGTTGATTTTCTTTGAATAGTCTGTCTCCTGTTTTTTAGTTTTTACTCTTTTCTGTGGTTCCAAAAAAGCATAGTTGCTAATTCCCTTTTCTTTTATAAAATTGAGAGAAAGCTGATCAAGATAGATGTCAACGGCATGCGGATGAAATCGACCATGTCGGAAAAGGGCGATTTCGCATTTTAAATTGGTCAGTAGAAGAAAAGTATCTCTGGAGTTATTCTGAATGATACTTACATCCTCTAAGGTGAGTTCTGAATAACGTCTTACTGACATATCGCCGATAGTGATAGTAATGTTTTTTTCTTTTTCGATTTTGTCAATTTTATTATGTAAGTATGTCTTGACAAATATGGGTGCCAGCAATAATAAAATGATGGCAACGAATGCTATTCCGGAAGGAATTATCAAGTAAAGATCTTTTGTCCTAAAATGATAAGAACTCCATAAATGCTTTAATTTCAATATAAATGAAACAATTGCCGAATGAATATTTTGTATTATCTTCATAGTGCAAAATTATAAAAAATAGTTATGGTAGAAAAAGAAATAATGGTCCTAAATTGAAATTAAAAACTGATTTTGTAGTTTTAAAAAATTGTGTATTTTTGCAGCCTTAAAAAACGGCGGGGTAGCTCAGTTGGTTAGAGCGTCGGATTCATAACCCGGAGGTCACGAGTTCAACTCTCGTTCCCGCCACAAAAAAGTCAGCAATATGCTGACTTTTTTTTGTGTGTATGAATTTATTTTTATCTTTGTCAATTCAAGTTTGCAGGTTGATTAGTATTAACAGTAACTTCATACCTAAAAAATATTATGGATCCCAACAAATTTAATTTTTATAAGTGGAGCTTTGGAGACCGCTACGATGGTTGGCGTGTAAGAAAAGTCGATACGGTATTTCGTATTATTCCTTATTTCCTTCGGACCCGAATTGATTCGCAGAATTTCTTTGAAGAGAAACTTCCGATTGACGGTATTGAAGCTTTTATCAAACAGCACAAAGAAGATATTCCCGATTTGTCAATCATGCATATTATTATTGCTGCTTTGATTCGATTGATTTCTCAACGACCCAATTTAAATCGGTTTGTCATTTGGAATAAAATTTTTGCCCGAAACCATTTGAATATCTCTATTGCAGTCAAACGCTCTTTATCTGACGAGGGGGAAGAAACGCTTATTAAGCCTAACTTTATGCTGACCGACACTTTACAGGATGTTGTCAGGAAAATTAGGGATGA
>JAEWNB010000150.1 GCA_023392945.1 Bacteroidota bacterium | reverse complement strand
ATCGGTGCTTGGCAAATTCTTCCAATGCATCCGGTGTCAACATTTCTTTCCTTTCAAAAGGAAGGTTTTGTGCTATTAATTCCTGCATACGGCGATTTATGGTGTCAACCACTTCTTGTGTCAGGGGAAAGGGAAATTCTTCAAGTTCACAATATTTGCCACCTGATATGGAATGCGAAACCTTGAGTCTTGTTCCGGGATATAAATCGCAAACAGCGTTTGATAAAAGAAAATATACCGAACGTTTATACATGTCGCTGCCATAAGTTGAGGTCATGTCAAAAAATGAAATGATGGCAGGTTTACTAAGTTTGTAACTTATATCGCGCACTTTATTATTGACAAGAGCTCCCAATAATGGATATTCAAGTTGTATTTTTTCAATTTCGGCAAATTCTGCGAGCGTTGTCCCGTGCTCGATTTCTTTTTTAGTTTGATTGTTTTGACAATAAATAGTAAGCATATCAGATGTTTTTAAAGTTATGCAAATATAGACATATTTATTTTTTTACTTATAAAGATACAAAGCTATTTTTTCTTTTTTGAACTTTTCGGCATCCAAAATTAATGGTTAAAGTTGGGGATTTGAGTTAGGAAGCTTTCCTCGACTCATTACGAAGCTTCCTATCATTCGTTACGAAGCTTCCCATCACGAGTTAGGAAGCTTCCCATTGAGTCGTGGGAAGCTTCCTAATGAACCGAGCGAAGCTTCGTTCCTTAAAACAGTAAAAAAAGGATATTGAATCTTTATTTGAGAACAAAAAACACCCTGAAAAATATTCTTTCAGGGTGCTTTTAATTAGTAAGAGTTCCGGAAGATAGAATTAAAAGTGGTTCTATTTTTTCAGAATTTTCTTGAAGATTGTCTCTTTGTCAAGCTTTTTTGTGCAGAAAAACCAATCGTAACATTTGGTGTTTTCATCTTTGCTCTCCATTCTTTCTTTAGCAACGCCACAAGATCCTGCTGTTGGGACAATTACTTCATCACCGGGTCGCCAATCTGCAGGGGTAGCTACGTTAAACTCATCGGCTGTCTGCAACGCAATAACAACACGATAGAGCTCATCAAAATTTCTCCCTAAACTGAGCGGATAGTAAATGATGGTTCTTATAATTCCTTTTGGATCAATTACAAATACTGCACGTACTGCTTTGGTATTGCTTTCGCCGGGCATCATCATGCCATATTTTTGAGCCACTTCCATAGTGATGTCTTCAATCAAGGGAAATGTAACTTCAACGTTTTTCATTCCTTTATACTCGATCTTTTCTTTGATGGTTCTTAACCAGGCGATATGACTGTAAAGTCCATCCACTGAAAGTCCTACAAGTTTACAATTTGCTTCGTTAAATTTGGGCTCTAACGTGGCAAAAGTCATAAATTCTGAAGTACATACCGGTGTAAAGTCTGCAGGATGACTGAACAAAATAACCCAACTTCCTTTGTAATCTGAAGGAAAATTAATGGGACCTTGCGTCGTTACTGCTTTAAATTCGGGTGCTTTTTCGCCTATGCGAGGCATTGAAAAATTTTTTTCTTCCATAGTCATATAAATTTTATGTTAAACATTTTCTTTTTTTAATCTTTATTTTTTTGATTAAATTATCATATCTATTATTGATAACAAAAAATGATTATCTTTTGTTTAAATTCTCTTAGATTGCCTCTATTGCTTATTTTATTAATATATTTTCACTTATATGCTTAGTTGTTTTAAAATCGACTAGATTGCTTCTTCTTTTTGTGCAAAAAACTACCTCAAAAAAAGTTCGGGAGGAATTTGGAAATTTTAATTAATAAATGTTATCTTTGTGCCCACAAAAAAAATGACATTATGTTAGAGTATAATACAGGAAGAAATCAACTGGTAATTAAAGAATATGGGCGGAATGTGCAGAAGATGATTGAGCAAGCAATTAAAATCAAGGATGATGATAAACGTTCAGAAGCCGCAAAGGCTATCATTCGCATAATGGCACAGTTAAACCCTGATCAGAGAGAAAATTTAGATCATAAAAAAAATACAGATTCTTTAGATTATTGGCATAAACTATGGGATCACCTATTTATTATGTCTAATTATCAGTTGGATGTTGATGCTCCTTTTCCAAAACCATCTCCTGTTAAAGGAGCCCTTAGTTTTAGTGAGACGAATTACTTTAGAAGGAAGATTTCCTATAGAACTTATGGACGTAATTTAGAAAACATTATTGCAACGGTTTCTTCATACCCTGAAGAGGTAAGAGCCGAAATGAGTAAGGTGCTGGCCAATCAATTAAAAAAAATGTATCTTATTTATAATAGGGATTCCGTTGAAGACAAGTTTATTATTCAGCAATTGAGAGAAATGTCGGGTGGAAAATTGACGCTGCCTGATGATTTTGTTTTAGAATCTACCAAAGAGATTCTTCGACTTAATCAGATTGCACTCATTGCTTGCAAACCAATTAATACTAAAAAATTAAAGAGAAAAAAGAAGAAAATTTTATAAAGGGTGAAGTTTGTTGAAATTCAAGACGTTACTAAATGTTTTTCTAATCATTTAGCTTTAAATAAGATATCCTTTTCGATTAATAAAGGGGTCGTTTTTGGTTTGCTAGGTCCCAATGGAGCCGGGAAGACTACTCTGATAAGAATTCTGAATCAGATAACAGCTCCGGACAGCGGGACTATTTTATTTGAAGGTCATCCTATTAAAAGGACTGATATTGAAAGAATCGGCTATTTGCCGGAAGAAAGAGGTCTTTATAAAAAGATGAAAGTAGGGGAGCAGGCGCTCTATCTTGCTCAACTAAAGGGCTTATCCAAAGAAGAAGCCATAAAAAGACTCCATTACTGGTTTAAAAAATTTGAAATAGCCTATTGGTGGGACCGCAAAGTTGAAGAACTTTCAAAAGGAATGCAACAGAAAGTGCAGTTTATTACCACGATTATACATCAACCCGAATTCCTAATCTTTGATGAGCCTTTTAGTGGTTTTGACCCTATAAATGCCAATTTGATGAAAGAAGAAATACTGGAATTGAAGAAAAAAGGAGCGACTATCATTCTTTCAACTCACAATATGGCTTCAGTAGAAGAGATTTGTGATGATATTGTGTTGATAAATAATGCAGAATTAATTTTGGAAGGAAATCTTGCAGAAATTAAAACAGCAACCAAACTGAATCACTTTCAAGTTGTAGTGGATGATATTGATAGTGATATTGTGAATTTATTGCCTTCAGAATATGAAATTCTCGGTACCGAGAAAATGAATGGCTATACTTTATTTACTATGAAAATTTCTCAAAATGCAACTCCAAACCAATTGCTACAGTTTTTTATTGGTCATGCTTCTGTTCATTCTTTTAAAGAGATACTTCCTTCTATGAATGAGATTTTTATCGATAAAGTAAATTCTTATAATAAGTCTCATCAACATGAATAAAACATTGCTCATCATTGCACGTGAATATTTGACACGTGTGAAAAAAAAATCATTTATTGTAATGACTATTTTGGGTCCAATTCTTATGGCAGCCCTTATTATTGTTCCTGTTTATATCTCTAATAAGAATTTAAAAGAAGTTAAATTATTAGTAGTAGATGAGAATGAATTTTTTATCAACAATTTTACAGATACCAAAAAAGTTGTTTTTTCTTACCGTTCTGGTGATATTGAAAAAATCAAGAAAGATTGTCTTGTGTCAGGGCAGTATGATGCTGTTCTCCATATTCTGAAAGGAACTCAGTCGCTGAAATCTAATCTGTATTTTTTTGAAGAACCTCCGATGAACTTGAGGTCTAATATTGAAAGTCAAATGGATAAGCTGCTTTTTGACAAAGTGCTTACTGATTCATTCAATATTGACCCTGCCAAATTTGAAGTTATCAAGAATACCACCCGTTCTTCCATTGCTATGATTCAGACTGATGAAACCGGAGCTGAAAAGAAGAATTTTACCGAACTCAACCGCATAATCGGAATGATATGTGGATTTGCAATATACATTTTCATCTTTATGTTTGCTTCTCAGGTGCTTCGAAGTGTGTTGGAAGAAAAGACCAGCCGTATTGTTGAGGTCCTTATATCTTCGGTTAAGCCCGTTCAACTAATGATGGGAAAAATCGTCGGGGTTGCTTTGGTGGGGCTGACTCAGTTTGCTTTATGGGTAGTGTTGACAATAGTTATTGTTCTGGGCGTTCAGATAACTAATCCCGGTTTTTTCAATAAAGAACAAATTGCCATGGAAATGCCTATTTCTCCGGATGGCACTTCTGAATTGATGCCCACGGCAGATGAAATTGAAAGTTATCAGGATAATCAAGGTATAATGGAAATGATTAATGCCTTTTATGATATTTCTTTTACCCAGATTATATTGTCATTTTTGTTTTATTTTCTATTTGGCTATTTGGTATATGCAGCCCTTTTTGCTGCTGTGGGTTCAGCAGTGGACAATGAAGCAGACTCCGGACAGTTCACTATGCCCGTTACCATCCCGCTGATATTGACGATGGTCTTAATAATGCCTATGGCCGAAGATCCAAACGGTGCTTTGGCTTGGTGGATGTCCATGATCCCGCTTACCTCACCTGTAGCCATGCTTATTCGATTGCCATCGGGTGTTCCGGCATGGGAACTGATGCTTTCAATAGGAATATTACTCTTGTTTTTCTATTTCTGTGTATGGTTTGCAGCCAAAATATACAGAACAGGTATCCTTATGTATGGTAAAAAACCAAGCTATAAGGAATTATGGAAATGGATCCGATATTAATAGTTTGATTTAATAGTGTCTGTGTCAATGGTCAATATTCGCCATTTACTGCGATCTTCCAACTCTTTTTTCTGAAAGATCTTTTCATTTTCTTTGCGAACATTTTCTTTCACATTAGTTGTCTGACTGTCACTATAGTGGTTCATCATTTCTGCTGCTTTATTTTGTCCATTAATATACAAAGCAGGAGAATCAATAACTTCAAGGGGCTTTGGTACAGATGAATCGCAGGAACTCAAAACTTCTTTTACAATCCCTGAATCAGGGGTTCCCTGATTAGAGTTTTTTATTCCGAAATATAAAGATACCCCAATTAATCCAGCACCTGCAAGAGAAAACAAGGCAATTCGCAGCCCGGATATACTACTTTTGATCCCCGCTTTCAATGCAAATCTCTTCCAGTATGCCTCTTTGAAAGGATAATGCGCAGATTCCGTTTTTTCTTTAAATAACTGATCAAAATTTGTCATATACTAGTACGTTTCTTCAATTTTATATATTCACTTTTATTCGTTTCTCATGGCAAGAATCTCTTTTTTCAATTTTGTTCTTGCGAAGTTGAGATGCCAGTGTGAGGTTCCCTCTTTTATATTGAGCATTTGAGAAATCTCGGCATGCGAGTAATTCTCAAAAACATAAAGATTGAAAACATTTTTGCTCATTGGCGGCAATTGTTGGATAAGCTGCATCAGCTCATCTCCCGACATTTTGCTTAAAGCCGTGTTCTCATCAAAACTCTCAATCTCTATTTCCGGCACACTATCGAACTGAACAGTATCTACCAAAGTTTTGTATTTTCTTTGATAATCAAGTGCCGCATTAGCCATCACACGTTTCATCCATGCTTCGAAAGAACCTCTGTTTTCATATTTGTCAAGGTTTGAAAAAATCTTTAAAAACCCCTCATTGAGCATATCCTGAGCTTCATCATAGTTGTTTGCATAGCGCATGCAAACGTTGAACATCAAGCTATAATAACTTTTAAACAACTTATGTTGGGCAGCACTTTTATTAGCAATACAATCCGCTATGAGTTCACTGATTAGTTTGTTATCGTTGCGTTGAATGTTCATTTTATAAACGTAATTTTTTAAAAGAATCTTGGGTGTTAAGTTCTTTTTTTAGAAATTATCTCTAAAGTCAGATTTCTTATTATATTTAATAACATCCTGAAGTACAGATGCTTTTACATTGATGGTAAAACTCCATCCTTTTCTTGTCCCAAAAGGAATCCAATTAAATCGCATTTCCCAACAGTGTAAATCCCGATAGATGTCAAGCGAGGTATAGGAGAGATCTTTCTGAGTAAAATCGTACCCTGTTGTAAATCCAACTTTCCACTTCTTGGTGATGTTTATATCCCCACTGACATTAAACGTCTGAATGATGTTATTCGTATATTTGTCCTTTGAAACGCCAAGATAATAGTAATAGTTGTCGCCGGTTGCATAGGCGAATGTGTAATTAAGAGTTATAGACCAGGGATTGTTAAAGTCAGGACGACGATTTGGCATTCCAAGAGTGTTTTCAGTAAATACTGTCCCTTGGTCAGCAGGAACTTCATTAGCAGGTTTATCTTTAGATTTTCCTTTAAACAGGTTTTGGTCTAAAGTCCAGTTCAATCCTATACTTATATCCGATGAAGACAAACGGTAAAGTCTTTTATTGACTTTCAATTCTGTTTGATTGATTCGTCTGCCATTTGGACCAATAATATAAGGGTCGAAAGCAAGGCTGAAAGTAATATAAAGCTGTCTGAATAATGTACTTCTTCCAGTAATGGTAAGAGGCGCCCATCGTAGAGAATCTGCAGCAAAATTATAATAAGTTGAGATATTGAGATTGTCGAAAATTACAATCTTTTTAGTTCCGGTAATGGTATCTTTTCTGGAACGTACTTTGATTTCTACATTGTTTCCGATGCTGATTTTAGCATTTGCCTGAGTATTTGAGGATACTCCTCCGAAGATGGAATTGTCAAAATAAGAATAGGTAATTTCTTCGCCGGTTATGGTATTGAAATAGGTTCCGAAACTTTTTTTACTCAGGTTGGGGGAATAGATAAAACTAAGATTGGGTGTCATTACGTGCCGCAAGGCTTTGAGTCCACCTTTTTTAAATTGATACATAAAATAGACCTTAGTGTTTA
>JAEWNB010000105.1 GCA_023392945.1 Bacteroidota bacterium | reverse complement strand
ATAAATATGTAAGGCATCAGGCAGCAATATTGCCTCACTTATTGGATTTACTGAAAGAAACTGCACCCTATCTGCAGGATAATCCTGTGCAAATCATGTTTACCGGTTCCATTGGAATGGGCGTAGCAGATCGTTTACACTTGCCTTTCAATCAGGAGGTTATTTCTTCCATTAAATTTGTACGTAAAGTATTTCCTGATGTTAAAACTTTTATTGATATTGGTGGCGAAGATGCCAAAATGATTTTTTTTAATGAAAATCAGCAGCCCGACATTAGGATGAATGGCAGTTGTGCCGGTGGAACAGGGGCTTTCATTGACCAGATGGCAACGCTATTGGCTATTCCTATTGAAGAGATGGATAGTTTTGCTGAAAAAGCACAGACAATATTCCCTATTGCCTCCAGATGTGGGGTGTTTTCAAAGACTGATATTCAGAATCTGGTAGCCCGGAATGTGAGCAAATGTGATATTGTGGGATCTATTTTTCATGCTGTTGCATTACAAGTTATTAGTTCTCTTTCCAGGGGGTATGAAGTGCAGCCTAAGCTCTTTTTCTGTGGGGCTCCGTTTGCTTTCTTGCCACAATTAAAACGGGCATTTTTACAACTGTTGCAAGTTGCTGAGAGTGACATTGTAACTGCTCCATTTCCCGAATTAGTTCCCGCTCACGGAACAGCTCTTTCGATTTCAGATGATGTCCCTTCCTTGATGATTCAAGATGTGATTGAAAAGGTTGATGCTCTGACAAAAAAGAAAGTGATATTGGAGGATAATATCTTATTGCCCAAACTTTTTAATTCTGAAGAAGAGCTGAATGATTGGCTTGCAGATAAAATATCAGTTGTTATTCCAAAAGTCTCTATTTTGGATAATGCTGAGGATGATTATTTTTTAGGAGTTGACTCCGGTTCCACTACTACTAAAATTGTGATTATTAATAAAAAAAGCGAAATTATTTTTGAGTTTTATGCTAAAAACAGAGGGGATGCGTTGGGGATTTTTAAAGAAGGAATGATTTTGTTTAAGGAATTGTTGGATAAGATAAAGAGGAACGCTCGTTTTATTGGCAGCGCAGTTACCGGTTATGGTGAAAATCTGATTAAAAGTGCCTATAATTTGCACTATGGTATTGTTGAAACGATGGCCCATTTTATTGCAGCACAACATATTTCTGATAAAGTAAGTTTTATTCTTGATATTGGCGGGCAGGACATGAAAGCTATTTTTGTTGAAAATAAAGCTATACGCCGTATTGAAATTAACGAAGCTTGTTCTTCAGGTTGCGGCTCTTTTATCGAGGGTTTTGCCGGAATGCTTGGGATGTCAGTGAGCGATTTTGCCCTGATGGCATGCAAATCACAAAATCCTGCCGATTTGGGAACCCGCTGCACTGTCTTTATGAATTCAAAAGTAAAGCAAATACTTCGTGAAGGTGCTGATATTGCCGATATTGCTGCCGGCCTTTCCTATTCTGTTGTTAAAAATTGTCTTTTTAAAGTGTTGAAATTGAAATCCTTGAATGAACTTGGGGATACTATTGTAGTGCAGGGGGGAACTTTTAAAAATCCTTCCGTCATTCGATGTCTTGAACTGCTGACGAATAAATCGGTTTATGTTTCCAATATTCCCGAATTGATGGGGGCCTATGGGGCAGCCCTTTTTGCACGAAACAGCTATTTTGCTCAAAATAATATATCAAACTCTTAATTTCGAATTTAATTTATTAATATGGCAGAATCAGATAGCTCACCTTCTTTGCAATATCAATTATCAGTAGATGATTTGTTGAAAGTTGAAACTTTTAACTCTTCTGATATTCAATGTAATGGATGTGAAAACCGTTGTAATATTAAGAAAATTATTTTCTCTAATAACCGATCTTATTATACGGGTAATAAATGTGAAAAGATTTTCTCCAATATGGATAAAAAGGAGAAAAAAGGGATTAACTTTCATGATTTAAAATATAAAAAGCTCTTTTCGCGAGAAGCAAATATTGAAAATCCCATATGTATTATGGGAATACCCCGTGGTCTTATTTTTTATGAAGATTATCCATTTTGGTTTACACTGCTAACGGAATGTAATATACAACCCCTTTTGTCAGGTGTAACAACTGTGTTACAATATGAAAAAGGGGCCAAGACGATTATGGCCGACAATATCTGTTTTCCGGCCAAGCTTATGCATGGGCATGTTATGTATTTGATTAAAAAAAATGTTGATAGGATACTATATCCGTACATTATTTATGAAAGAAAAGAAGATCCTAAAGCAGCCAACAGCTTTAACTGCCCAATTGTGACCGGATATTCGGATGTGTTGAAAAGTGCTATTGAGACCGAAGAACGTTATGGCATTCCTATTGATGCACCCGTAATGAATTTTAATGACCTACAATTGATGAATAAATCTTTAATTGAATATCTGTCTCAATTTGGAATTAAAGAAGATCAAATTAAGAGAGCAACTGTTAAGGCTATAAAAGTTCAGCAAGAGTACGAAAATTGGCTCTATTGTACTACTCATGAATTATACAATGAAGCCATTAAGAATAACCGGACTGTAATAGTCCTTATTGGTCGTCCGTATCATATAGACCCACTCATTCAGCATAAGATTTCTGAAGCAATTTCAGATTTTGGAGTTACTGTTATCAATGAAGATATTGTCCGTAATGTTAAAAATTCAGCTTTTGATGAAACAGATTCTGTAACTCAATGGGCTTTTCCGAATCGTCTTATGAATGCTGCTAAATGGGTCGCCGACCAAGGGCAAAATGTTCATCTTGTTCAGCTTACCTCTTTTGGCTGTGGCCCGGATGCTTTTGTTAATGAAGAGATAAAACAGATTTTGAATAATAAAGGTAAAAATCTGACTCTCCTGAAAGTTGATGATGTAAATAATATTGGTTCTCTGAAGTTAAGAGTGCGTTCGCTGCTGGAAAGCACGAAAGGTATGAGTGCTCCAATTCCTAAACCGAATAAGCATACCCCAATTTTTACTTATAAGGATAAACATAGAAAAATTATTGCGCCCTATTTTGCTGAAGGTTATTCAGAATTAATTCCTTCGATATTCAAAATCATGGGCATTGAAATGGAAACACTTCCGCCATCAGATATAGAGTCAAATGAATTAGGGCTTCAATTTGCTAATAATGAGATTTGTTACCCTGCAACTTTGGTTGTGGGGGATATAATGAAAGCGTTACAATCAGGAAAGTATAATCCTGATGAAATTGCGGTGGCTATTACTCAAACCGGAGGACAATGTCGGGCAACAAATTATATTTCAATCATTAAAAAAGCCATGATTACCGGGGGCTATGATAACATCCCTGTTGTATCCGTTTCTTTCGGTGGGGGAATAGTAAATGAACAACCCGGTTTTGAGATGAAATGGTTGAAAAGTGTACTTACTGGCTACTATTCCATGTTATTTGTTGATGCTCTCTCTAAACTCTATTATCCTGCAGCAGTTCGCGAAAAGGAAAAAGGAATGGCCAAAACACTTAGGATTAAGTATTTAAATATGGCGAAACCTTTAATAGAAAATCGAGATAAAAAGGGCTTGTTAACACTTTTGGAAAAGGCAATTGACGACTTTATCTCAATTCTTGATCCCAGTATTAAAGTGCCTGTTATTGGTGTCGTTGGGGAGATTTATGTAAAATATAACTCCTTTAGCCATAAAAATGTTGTCGAGTGGCTGGTGGATCAAGGAATTGAAGTGGTGGCTCCTTCTATGTATAATTTTATGATGGGTGAATTTGTTAATAATCAAATTAAGAAACAGAAGAATATGATTAAACTGGGTCAACCACTTTTTGTTTCAGATTTTATTTTTAACCTCTCTAAAAAGCTGACTCGTAAGTTTGATGAACTGTGTTCAAAATATCCCTTCTATCGACCTTTTTCTGATTTGGAAGAGGATGCTCAAAATGCTTCCCAAATTATAAATTTGGCTGCTCAGTTTGGTGAAGGATGGCTGATTCCTGCTGAAATTGCCGGATTTGCCAATAATGGAATTAATAATGCTATTAGTCTGCAACCTTTTGGATGTATTGCAAATCATGTGATTTCTAAAGGTATTGAAAAGAAAATCAAGAAAACTTATCCTAAGATGAATCTCCTTTTTCTTGACTTTGACGGAGGCACCAGTGAAGCGAATGTCCTGAATAGATTACACTTTATGATTGACGGGTGTAAAAAGACAATCTAAACCGAATATCTGGAAAATAATTGGGTGATTTTCTCTGAATAGGTTTTCGATACCGGAATGTCCTGAATGTCTTCACGTTCTAATTCTAAAAAAATACCTTCCTTGTCTTTTCTCAATACTTTTACTTTCTTGATATTGACAATATAGGAACGATGACATCTAACAAGCGAATTGTTAGAATATGCATCTTCAATGGCCTTAAGGGTTGTTCTGATTACAAATCGAGATAATTTTCCTTTGTTCAGATAGAAAATTTCAACATAATTATCCGATGATTCTATAAAGAACAAATTTTCCTGTTTGATAGATAACTTTAAATTTCCTTTTTCATCAGTAAAATTAATGATGTCATTTTTATCATTTGAAAAATCTACAAAAGTATCCACATTTGTAATTTCATTTAAGACCTTTTGAGCATCCCTAAGAGCAAAATATAGCCATGATACAGTGTAGGGTAAAAATAATATTAGAGTAGTATATAATATGGTATTACTCAAAATAATGATGAAATCACGGTTTTCTTTTAATACAAATTTGGTAAGGAAACTATAGATTAATGATATTATTAATATCTCAATTATCAACCAGAGAAAATAATATACATAAGTTAATGGATATTTCTTTCTGGAATGAAACATGATGATCCTGCTGATGGTAAGTACAAATATGCCCGATAAAACAATGACTCCTGAGTATAGGAAAAACCGGGTGTTGCTTATTTGTTGCCAGGTATCAGCCCCGAATGGTCTATAAATATTGATAAAAATAAATGAAAAAAATGCAGTAAATATTAAAAACTGAATTGTGTTTTTTTTTGCAGTAAAATATGTCGGAACAAATGAAGGCATATTGTATTTTTTTCAAGGGGCAAAATTACAAAAAAAATGAATAGCTTGTTGAAATATCTATTTTTACCCCATATATAGAAATTTTACCCCTTATAATGCCTTTCGATAACTTTTAACTATGTAATACCCCTTTTTTTTTATTATTCCAAAATTCTGACTTTTATTTGTAATTCCTTTTATAAAATTGTAACTTGATGATTGATAATACTAATAATAATTTTTGCCGCTTTCAATTTTACGATTTTCTGATTCTTTAAGATACTTTTTTTATTTCAATTTTGAATATCATTTATAATATAAAATATTAACATTTAAACTATTACATTATGGAAGTTACAAGGTTATTTGATATCCTGACACGCTATACTGAAAAGTGGCCGGATCAGGAAGTAGCTCTTGCCGGGAAACAAAACGGCGATTGGAGAAAATATAGTATTAAAGAATATGTTACGCTTACTAATACTATAAGTTATGCTTTGATTAAGCTTGGGATTGAACCAGGGGATAAAGTGGGAATTATTGCCACAAATAGACCTGAATGGAATATGCTTGATATGGCAATTATGCAAGTAGGGGCAATCTCGGTTCCTATATATCCTACTATTTCTGAGAGTGATTACCTTTATATTCTTAACCATTGTGAAGCTAAATTGCTGGTTGTAGAAGGTGCAGAGGTTATGAATAAAATTGACCATATTCTTCCTGATACACCAACTTTAAAAATGGTTTATACCTTTATTAATCGGAATCGTTTTCCCTATCTTCAGCAGATGATAGAACTTGGTGAACAATACCCCGATCCTGAAGAACTTCTCAAAAGAAAAACTGCTGTTAAGGAAATGGATTGTGCGACTATTATCTATACTTCCGGTACTACAGGAACCCCAAAAGGAGTTATGCTCTCTCATCATAATTTGATGGGACAGGTTTTGAATTTACAACAAACTCCTTCGCCTTCTTCAAGAATCGCTTTCAGCTTCTTACCCCTCTGCCATGCCTATGAAAGAATGCTGGTGTTCCTCTACCAATATCTGGGAATGTCAGTCTATTATGCTCAAAATTTAGGAACTATCGGGGAGAATATTAAAGAAGTGAATCCTACTATGATGTCAGCAGTTCCAAGAATGCTTGAAAAAATTTACGATAAGATTTATAGCTCCGGAAAGAATATGTCTTTCCCCTCTCGCAATATTTTCTATTGGGCAATAAGACTGGCTAGAAAATACAAAATCGAGGATAGTGATCGCTCATGGTGGTATAATCAAAAACATAAATTGGCCGACAAATTGGTTTATAGTAAAATTCGTAAAAATATCGGCGGAAATTTTGATATTGTTGTCTCAGGCGCAGCAAGTATTCAGGCCCGTATGGCTTCTTTCTTCTCTGCTATTGGAATGCCGGTGTTTGAAGGCTATGGAATGACGGAAACCTCTCCGGTTATTGCAGTGAGCTGCCGCGGTAAATATGGTCGTGAAGCCGGAACTGTCGGACAACCTCTTCCGGGTGTGGAAGTGAAAATCGCTGATAAAGGAGAAGTAATTTGCCGTGGCCATAATGTAATGATGGGGTATTATAAAGACCCTGAACTTACAGCTCGGGTTATTGATAAAGATAGGTGGTTTCATACCGGTGACCAAGGGAAGTTTAATCAACATGGTCAACTTATTCTGACCGGCCGTCTGAAAAATATTTTTAAAACTTCTTTCGGCAAATATGTTAATCCTCAATTGATTGAAGAGAAATTTGGTGAATCTCCCTTTATTGAAAATATTGTCGTGGTGGGCGAAAACCAGAAGTTTGCCGGTGCTCTTATTTCACCTGACTTCGGCTTCCTTAAAGGTTGGTGTGAAAGACATGAAGTTGAATATACCAACCCGGAAGATA
>JAEWNB010000028.1 GCA_023392945.1 Bacteroidota bacterium | reverse complement strand
GTGTTATTTTAGTACATTAATCATTTTTCCTGTTTCTCTTTTTTCTTCACTTTGAATAGCCGTCTATTTTATTATTTTTTTTTTTTGCTGGAATTAAAATATATTAATCGAACTCAGGTTAATAATATTCATAATTGAACGTATAACAAAAATAAAGAATGATTGTTTAATGAAAAATATGGATTGGAGAGTCATCAAAAATGACTTCCGGATTTTTTATAATCAGGGCATTACTAAATTTAATTAATAGCCGAAATCAAAAGCGCCACAACATAAATTTAATCCCAATAAATTGTTAATGCCTTTTCGAAATATTAATTTGATTTTATACTTTTGCAAGGAATATTAATAGAACGCGGATTAAACAGATTTACACGGTTGAATCAAGTTAAACTAATCATACTTATATAAAAGATATTCCTAATCCGTGTAGATCCTCTTAATCAGCGAAAATCCGCGTTCTATTGTTAAAATTCATCAGTTAAAATAGAACACAGATAGACACGGATTAAACGGATTTTCACGGATTTTTAAAGTCTAACAAATCATACTAAATTAAACTATAAAATGGAATTTTTAATTCAAAAAGAACTCACAAACAAAATTTTAAAATCATATTACAAAGTATATAATACTTTAGGTTTCGGATTTTTGGAGAAAGTTTATGAAAATGCCTTAATGATTGAACTTTATAAAAATGGAATTAAAGCAATAAAACAAAAACCCATTAAGGTATTTTATGAGAATCAGATTGTGGGAGAATATTTTGCAGATATTATTGTGGAAGAATCTATTATCCTTGAGTTAAAAGCTGTTGAACACCTTATTAAAGAAGATGAAAATCAGCTAATTAACTATTTAAAATCAACTAATATTGAAATAGGCCTGCTCTTAAATTTTGGAAAAGAACCAGAAATTAGAAGAAAATTTTTTTCTAATGAAAGAAAAAAATTAAATTTAGATAATTCCAAATCCGTGTAAATCCGCTGAATCAGCGAAAATCCGCGTTCTATTGATAAAATTCATCAGTTAAAATAGAACACAGATCAACACGGATTAAACAGATTTACACGGTTGAATCAAGTTAAACTAATCATACTATATAAAAGATTTTTCAAATCCGTGTAGATCCGCTTAATCAGCGAAAATCCGCGTTCTATTGATAAAATTCATCAGTTAAAATAGAACACAGATAGACAAGGATTAAACGGATTTACACTGATGAATGATCTTAAAATAAATATCCCCGATATTATGCCAAATTATGTATTTTTGCGAATCATTATGCAATAAAACACAAAATCATATATGGAACTATTAAAAACCCAGATTGAAGGACTCCTAATTTTAAAACCTCAGATATTTATTGATTCCAGAGGATTATTTTTTGAAAGTTATAATGAAAAAACATTCGAAAGTCTGGGCATTTTGGATAAATTTGTTCAGGATAACCAGTCATTGTCCCAAAAAGGAGTAATCAGAGGGCTCCATTATCAGAAACCACCCTTTGCACAAGCCAAGCTGGTAAGAGTTATCAAAGGAGCAGCTCTGGATGTAGCCGTCGACATAAGAAAAAATAGTCCAACTTATGGAAAATATTTTTCAATTTTGCTCACAGGAGAGAATAACGTTCAGTTTTACTTACCAAGAGGCTTTGCCCATGGCTTTGCTTCACTTGAAGATGATACTATTTTTGCATATAAGTGTTCTAATTTTTACAACAAGGACTCTGAAGAAAGCATTATATACAACGACCCAATTCTTAATATAGACTGGCAAATTAACAAGCCTATAGTAAACGATAAGGATAGAAAAGCTCAATCTTTTGTTGATTTTGTATCTCCTTTTTAGTATGATAAAGTTAGTAATTTTTGATTTGGACGGAACTTTGCTGAATACTTTACAGGATTTGGCCGACTGCACAAACTATATTCTTCGCAAAAGGAACTATCCAGAACATCTGTTGGATTCTTTTCGTTATTTTGTCGGGGATGGAATTCGAAAACTTATAGAGCGTGCCATTCCCGAAAATGAACGTCTTCCCGAAAATATTGACAAGATAATGGCTGATTTTATCTCGTATTATCATTTACATCATGCTGATAAAACCGCTCCATATCAAGGAATTATACCCATTCTTAGTGAACTGAACCGTAGAAATATTCTTATTGCGGTTGCTTCCAATAAAGCGCATGAACTAATGGCACCCATAATGGAACACTATTTTCCAAAAATTCGTTTTGCTGCTGCTATTGGAAATCGTAAGGGGGTTCCCACAAAGCCTGATCCTGCAATTGTTAAAGGAATATTGCAGTTAACCAATATTTCTGAGATAGAGACTCTTTATTTTGGAGATACATCAGTAGATATGAAAACTGCTGCTGCTGCCGGCATAAAAAAAATTGGAGTTTTATGGGGATTCCGTGATAGCGAGGAGCTGATAAGTGCCGGTGCCGACCAACTCATTTCTAAACCGGAAGAGATTACGAAAATTATCGATCTTTACAACTCAAAGAATGAGAAAAAATAAAACAGTTCTAAACTGATTTTCTATATTGACACGACATCCCATATTCTACAATTGATATCATATCTGGACCATAGATATAGCAGATGTGAAAAAAGAAGTAACATGTGAAGAATTATTCTAATGCACCGTGTAATTCTGGTATAAAGCTAGATCTACGAAACCTTCGCCCCAAATAAAAATTATAAAACAGTAAGCAATTACAATAACCCCAGTTCCAGTTTTGCGGCATCACTAATTCTATCCATACTCCATGGGGGATCAAAAGTAACCTCAACAGTAACATTACCCACACCCTCGACATTAGCCACCTGTTGTTGTACTTCTATCGGAAGTGATTCAGCAACAGGGCAGTTTGGAGCTGTCAGAGTCATCAGAATATTTACATCCTTATTTTCTTTAATATCAATATTGTAAATAAAGCCCAACTCCAGAATATTAACCGGAATTTCGGGATCAAAAACTGTTGCCAAAGCTGCTTTAATTTTTTCTTTTAATTCTTCCATATAATAATATTATTCTAATACTTTTTCTTTCAAAGAGGAAAATCCTTCGCCGAGTGTTTCGGAGGAATCCAAAACAGATATAAATGCAGAAGAATCTATATCATGAATAAAATGGATCAATTGAGGAAGTTGTTTACGAGAAATTGAGGTATAAATAATTTTCTTTTCTGCATTATTATACATTCCTTCACCATGAAGATAAGTACCCCCACGATCAAGTTCTTGAATGATTTTATCTCTAATTTCCATATAATGGTCAGAAATAATAATAACTGCTTTTGCAGATCTAAAACCGGAAATCACTTTATCAACTACAACCCCAGTAACATAAATAACAAGCCATGAATAGAGAGGAATTGTCCAGTCTCTGAAAGCCGCCAATGCAATTAAAACGACCGCAGAATCAATTAAAATAAGGAGAGTTCCCAATGGAATATGCTTAAAATACTTTGAGAAAATCATTGCCACAATGTCTGTTCCTCCTGAAGTAGCGCGAGACTTAAATATCAATCCGAGCCCTCCTCCCAGCAGTACACCACCAAAAAGGGCACTGATAAAAGTAGCAGACGTATCTGCAATCAATGGGTCATAACCAAAAAGAAACTCAAGTAAAGAAATAAAGCCCGACAGAGAAATAATTCCAACCAATGTTTTCATTCCAAATTTTGGACCAAGCCAAATGGTTCCAATAATAAGCAATGGAATATCAAGGCAAATACCTGCAAGACCGATAGGAAAATTAAAAAGGTGGTGCAGAATAATTGCTATTCCATATACTCCACCGGGAGCCAGCTTAAGGGGTGAGATAAAAATCACAAATCCCACAGACATAAGAAAAGTTCCAAGTAAAATAAAACTATATTCTTTTGCCAGTTCTTTAGGACTAATTTTTTTACCTTTTAAGCTAAAAGCCTCTTTAAATTGCTGCAATGTGTTCATAAATAATTATTTCTATTTTTAATATTGAGCCTGCAAAGGTACAATATTTCTCAGAATAAAAAATTGGATCAAAAAAAGAGGAAGGAAATTCTCCTTTTAATCAGTAAATTGTAACAGGTAGAGCTATATTCTGATAGAATATCCACATTAATGGGGTCAGGTTAATTTTATGGGGATTAGGCGAAGAAATTGTGTAATCTGAATAAGAAAAAAGCATTGTCGGTAACACCTCTTAAATTGGCACGAAAGAGTTTTACTTTAGCATTAAATGATTCAGC
>JAEWNB010000012.1 GCA_023392945.1 Bacteroidota bacterium | reverse complement strand
CAATGCTTTTTTCTTATTCAGATTACACAATTTCTTCGCCTAATCCCCATAAAATTAACCTGACCCAAATAAATTTACTAACTTGTGCAGCAAAATTTCTTCTATAGAATAATTTTATTTCTTCTATAGAATAATTTTATTTCTTCTATAGAACAATTTTATTTCTTCTATAGAACAATTTTATTTTTTTAAGTGGGAAAATTGAAAAAGAAAAAACAAAAAAATATTTCCATATAAATTAACATCTTCGGAAAAATTCAATTTACAATTATAAATTTCATTAAAATGAAAATTAAACTTGTAGCAAGGGAAAATCCCCTCAACAGAAGCGAACCCCCTAAATTGTAGGCCAACGCAGTCAATATCGGTACAAAAGATCTTAAATCCATTGCACAAAAAATTGCAGGACGGTCATCTCTCACCCCGTCTGCAGACGAGTTTTTAGTTTTTAGTTTTAAGTTTTTATATCCCGGCAAGTTTGCAGAACATTGCCGGGAATGACGTGGCAGAAGAGATCTTCGGCAATTATTCCCGGAAGGGAATACAGCTTGGTGGCATAAAAATTTCCCACAAATCCACGCATTCCGGAAGGAATGCTACCAATGAATTTTAACTTCAAATTTTCGTAAGCACAAAATTTTAATTTCGTAGGCACAAAAAATAATTTAGTAGGCACGTTTTATAAATTTCCTAAGCACAAAATTTTAATTTCCTAAGCATGTTTTATAAATTTCCTAAGCATGAAATCAAAATTCAAAAAAAAGAGAGTCTTTATAGTCGAAATTGGAAAAATAGTTTTATTAAAAAGCAAAGCAAGTTAGTTTCCAAAAAAATATTATTTTTGCACTTTGATTCGAAACAATGCGGTAGTAGCTCAGTTGGTAGAGTGAAAGCTTCCCAAGCTTTAGGTCGCGAGTTCGAGCCTCGTTTACCGCTCTCAACCACCCCCAAAAGGGTGGTTTTTTATTATATCGTTTTTAGGTTTCTTGGATGAAGTCGGAATGCCTGAATTTATGTCAGAAAAGTACTGTTTAGAAACTTGATTAGTGATAGACATTCTCACATTTTTTAATTTTATTTTTTCTAAATATCAAGAAGAAAAGAATTAGTGGAGCATCCGGTAATTTCCGCATTTTTTACTATTTTTGCCAATCTTATTAACCCCAGAGCCTGATGACACATATTGCAGAGACTCCTTTAATGAAGCAGTACAACAAGTTTAAATCTCAGCATCCTGATGCTATTTTGCTATTTAGGGTAGGTGATTTTTATGAGACTTTCGGAGAAGATGCCATTAAAGCATCCCGGATTTTAGGGATCGTTTTGACCAAAAGGGCTAACGGATCGGCTTCTTATATAGAGTTGGCAGGATTCCCTCATCATGCTATCGATACCTATCTGCCAAAATTGGTGAGAGCCGGCCTGCGGGTTGCCATCTGCGACCAGTTGGAAGATCCAAAACTTACGAAGACTATCGTTAAAAGAGGAGTTACAGAGCTGGTTACCCCGGGAATATCTATCAATGATAAAATTCTGGATCAAAAAGAGAATAATTTTTTGGGTGCTATTCACTATTCGGATAAGATTTGCGGGATCTCTTTTCTTGATATCTCTACCGGAGAATACTATGTAGCCGAAGGAAATCATGACTATATTGACAAACTGCTCCAAAATTTCAAACCCTCTGAGATGGTGATTCAAAAGAGTATGGTTCATGATTTTAAGGAACATTTCGGAGAAAAAATGCTTCTTACCACTTTCGAAGATTGGGTATTTACTACCGACTATACTTATAATTTGCTTATCAAGCATTTTCAGACCACTTCATTGAAGGGTTTCGGAGTGGAGAATCTGACATTGGGCACCATTGCAGCCGGAGCAGTTCTTCACTATCTGTATGAAACACAACATCATAAAATACAGCATATCAATAAACTCAACAGAATTGAGGAGGAGCATTATGTGTGGCTCGACCGTTTTACTATCCGAAATCTAGAACTGATTCAATCGCCCAATGAAAATGCGGTAACGTTACTGCAGGTGCTGGATAAGACGTTAACCCCAATGGGTTCTCGGATGCTTAGAAAATGGATGGTGCTTCCGCTGAAAGAGAGCGTGATGATTGAGGAAAGACTTGCCATTGTTAAATATTTGATGGAGAATGAAAGTGTCTCTGCAAATATTAACGCTTCTATTAAGAATATGGGGGACATTGAAAGACTTGTTTCCAAGATCGCAGCAGGGAAAATTAACCCCAGAGAAGTAATCCAGTTGGCCCGCTCGATGCGCTCTGTGGCTGAATTAAAAGGAATATGTGAAAGTACTGCTTTTGCACCTTTGGAAAAAATCGGAGAACAGTTTAATCCTTGCCTGACCATGTGCAAGCGTATTGAAAAAGAAATTAATGAAGATCCTCCGGTATTAGTAACAAAGGGCGGAGTTTTCAGAAAAGGAGTGGATGATGAACTGGATGAATTGCTCAATCTTGCCGGAAATAGCAAACAAATATTGGCCGATATCCAACATCGCGAGTCTGTAAATACCGGTATCAGCTCTTTGAAGATTGGGTTCAATAATGTGTTTGGCTATTATCTTGAAGTTACCAATACGCATAAAGATAGGGTCCCTCCGGAATGGATTCGCAAGCAGACCCTGACCAATGGGGAACGTTATATTACACAGGAACTAAAGGAATTGGAAAGCAAAATTCTGGGAGCAGAAGATAGAATTCAGGAAATAGAAACAAGGCTTTATAATAACCTGATGGTATCACTTCTGGACTATATTCCTATGATTCAGCTTGATGCAAGGCTAATTGCCAAAGTTGACGTGCTGCTCTGTTTTGCCACAGTTTCCCTTCAGAATAACTATGTTAAGCCGATTATTGATGATAGCATGATGATCAAAATCAAGAACGGCAGACATCCGGTAATTGAAAAACAACTTCCGTTGGGTGAACCATATATTGCCAATGATATCTACTTGGACAATGATCATCAGCAGATTGTCATTATCACCGGACCCAACATGAGTGGAAAATCAGCTCTCTTACGTCAGTCAGCCCTAATTGTGCTGATGGCGCAAATGGGTTGTTTTGTTCCGGCAGAGAGCGCTGTCATCGGAATCGTAGATAAAATCTTTACCCGTGTAGGGGCTTCCGATAATATCTCTACAGGAGAATCCACTTTTATGGTGGAGATGAATGAAACTGCCAGCATCCTTAATAATATTTCTAACAGAAGCCTTATTTTGCTCGATGAAATAGGTCGCGGGACCAGTACCTATGACGGAGTTTCAATAGCATGGTCTATTGCCGAATATCTTCATGAACATAAACAGTACAGAGCCAAGGTTTTATTTGCGACTCATTATCATGAATTAAATGACATGGCCGAACTATTTCCGAGAATTAAAAATTTCCATGTATCTGTTAAAGAAATTGACAATAAGATACTTTTTTTGAGAAAATTGGAGCAGGGTGGGAGTGAACATAGCTTTGGAATTCATGTGGCGCGAATGGCAGGGATGCCCTATCAGGTTCTTAGAAGAGCTGATGAGATTTTGAAACAATTGGAGAAGAGTCGCAGCGGAAACGAAGGAAAACGAAGGAAAATAGAAAAAAAAGATCCCGGCTATCAATTGAGTTTTATAGCTTTGGATGATCCGCTCCTGCTTGATATTAAGGAACAGATTATAGATTTGGATATTAATTCGTTAACTCCCGTTGAGGCTTTGATGAAACTTAATGATATCAAAAATTTGTTGCAGAAAAAAAAGAAAGGCTAAATACTTAAAATAGAACTTACTACATTGTTTCTCAGGGGATAACAATATTAATCATTTCGTAATAATCTTTTTTTATCTTTGTCAAAAATTTGCAATAATATGAAGCCTAAAAAAATTTTGGTTGTTGATGATGAAGAAGATT
>JAEWNB010000201.1 GCA_023392945.1 Bacteroidota bacterium | reverse complement strand
GTATCATCCAGAAAGGCAAAATCCTTATTTTTTTGCATATAGAATTTGCTTCGCACATTATCCAACAAGATGGCATCGCATTGTCCTTGTTTAAGAGAGGTGACTAAGTCTGTAGAAAGGTCAATGCGAATAATTTCGGCATTCGGAAAGTGCCCGGTAACATATTCATCCTGTATAGAACCTAGTAATACTCCGATTCGTTTGTTGTGAAGGTCATTGATATCAGACATAAGATTGGATTCTTCCTGAAGGGAATAGTCTTTCACAACAGCAGCAATACCTCCTTTATAGTATGGTTCTGTAAACAACACACTCTTGGCACGTTCCTCAGTGATAGTCATACAGGCACCGATAATATCGGATTTATTTGACAACAAAGAAGATATCAAGGCTCCGAAATCCATATTCTGTACTTCGAGTTCCATGCCCAGGCTTTGTGCAAGCAGACTAACAAATTCAATATCAAAACCAACAATTTGTTGTTTATCGTCAAAGAAAGAAAATGGTTCTGTAACTGCACTGGTTCCGAACTTTAGGACTCCATTTTTACCTTCCCATTTCATTTCCGGCATGGGGGCTGGTTTTCCTTTTTCGGGGAACCACCGTTTCATCATGTCGTCATAACGTCCATCAGCCTTTAATGCTTTAAGAAGAGAGTCCGCACTATGTTTAAGATTGTGATCCTGCGGACGAACAGCCATCCCGTAATTATCAACAGTAATCAAATCCGGAAGAATTTTCAATCCGGCATTTTTGGCCAAAATATTGCGTAAAATTGGTTCATCGTAAGCTGCTGCTTTTTCAAGTCCCTTTTGAACGGCAACACACGCATCTAAGGGTGAATTATAATAAACACATTTGGCATTAGGGAACTTCTGCCAAACTAATTGGTCGGCAATAGTACCTGTTACAACTGCAAACTGTGAATTACTAAGTTCATCAAGCTTTGTTATTTCTGTCTGTTTCTTGTCGGAAGAACATGAAAAAAGCAAAACACAGAAGAGTGAGTAAATGATAAATGAGTAAAATTTTCTCATAATTTAATATTATTCAAATGAAAATAGAGCAGTAAATCCTGTCATATCAAAAACACTTTTAATTTCGGCATTCATTTTCCTGATAGTCACGCTCCCATTCTTTGCCAAAGCTGTTTTTTGTATAACCAAAAAAAGTCTAAGACCCGAACTACTGATATACTCGAAATTACTACAATCTAAAATAACGTGATGCATATCGCTCTGCAATACAGGGGCAATTGCTTTTTCAAATTCAGCGGCAGTTGCCGTATCCAGTCTTCCCGTTAATCGCACAAGGGTTTCGTTCTCGATGTTTTCAATTTTAATTTCCATATAGCAATTATTATAGTTTAAATTTAATTTTCAATTTTCTTTTTCATGGTAAACACATTGATATCATGAATCCTTGAATAGGTAACCTCATTCATAATTTGCCTGATAAGAAAAATCCCTAATCCGCCAATGGGACGGTCTTCTGCAGAGAGATTCAAATCCGGGTTTTCGGTAAGTGTTGGATCAAAAGGGACCCCTGTATCTGTCACTGTAAAAATAAGATCATTGCCTTTTAGGGTAACGGAAACTATGATTTTCTTACCCGGCACTTTGGGATATGCATATAGGATAACATTAGTAACAGCCTCTTCGAGTGCTAAATTCAACTTCATCACCAATGGGGCATTCAATCCCAAATCATCTCCAACTTCTTCAATAAATTGTTGCAATAAGGCAATTTGTTCAACTTCATTTATGAGTGTAAGACTCTTTTCATATTTATCCTGTATTCCTCTAAAAGTGATGGCTAACAGCGTAAGGTCGTCCGACTGTTGGGCACTGAGTACATGATCATCTACATCTTTTAAAATAGCTTCAATCAAGTTTTGGGCGGAAGTGAATTTATGTTCTGAAACAAAAGAGTGCAGCCGTTTTTCACCATACAGCACTTTCTGTTCATTTTCAGCCTCAGTCAATCCGTCTGTATAAAGCAGAAGAGTTGATTCGGCTTTGATGACAATTTCCTGTTGTTCGTACTTAAATCCCTCAATAAGCCCTAACGGGAGATTAGGAATAACTTTGAAGAAGTCAGAACTATTATCATGGATAAGAATAGGCGGATTATGTCCTGCATTGCAAAAAGAGAGCATCCCGTTCTTTAAATCCAAAATTCCCAAAAAAAGTGTGACAAACATGTTGGAGTCATTATTTTCGGAGAGGGTATTGTTAAGACTGGATACAATTTCTGAGGGTTTACTGAAATGAAGTGTCACAGAACGGAAAAGACTACGGGTGACAGCCATCAAAAGTGAGGCAGGGATTCCTTTTCCCGAGACATCTCCGATGATAAAATAAAGACGTTCATTGTCGATAAAATAGTCGTATAAATCGCCTCCCACTTCCTTGGCAGGAATAAGAGTAGCATACTGGTCAAGTTCTTTACGTGCAGGAAACGGGGGAAAAGTCTTTGGAATCATACCCATCTGTATTTCACGGGCAATTCGAAGCTCACTTTCAATCTTTTCTTTTGCGGTTGTAGTATCTTTTAAGGTATCTATGTAATGAACCAAATTCTTCTGCATATAATCAAAAGCATCGTGAAGTTCTTTCATTTCATCCTGAGTCCTGATATCAGGTAATACAACGTTGAAATTCCCTTTGGCTATATCACGCGCACTATCTGCAAAATGACGCAACGGAATCAATTGTTTTGATATAATTCTGATGATGATGAAAGTCAATAATATCAATCCCACCACAATGACCACAATAAGAATAATTGAAATAGAACGCAATGGCAGATATATCTCTTCTTTTGGAAAAATAACTGCAAGAGTCCAGTCACTCGAAGGCAAGCGAGTGTAATACATCATACGTTCCACTCCGTTCAGAGTACTACTCACAAAATCACTCTTTTTGCGTTGCATTGCCCGCCCAATTTCACGCAACTCCGGATTATTGATCTCTTTGGCATAGCTGAAAATCGTTTGGTTCATAATCAACTCTTTCTTCGGATGCGTCACAAAAGTGCCGTTTCTGGAGAGCACAGAGGCATAACCTGTATTCAGAATCTTGACGGAAGAAACAAGCTCAGTAAACCAATCCAGAGCCAAATCCATCGTAATGATGCCTATAATTCTTTTCACTCCCGCCGAATCCGAATAGATTGGAACAGAATAAGTTGTCATTAGGGCATTTCCCCCACCGGTGTCATAATAGGGTTCCGTCCAATAGGGCTTCTCTATGCTGACAGGAATCTGATACCAATCCATCACAAAATATTCATAATTCTCATTTCCCAATTGCATGGAGATAACAGAATCACCTGAACGATATGAATAGGGAGAATAATAGAGCCCTTTTTCTTTGAAGTAATTGGGCTCAAAAGCGATGGCAGACCCCATGATTTCAGGGTTACTCTCCACTATCTTACGAGTCAACATAAAAAGAGAGTCCGGATCAGATTCGAGTTTCTTAATAATCCATTGGTAATTGTTAGAAATTTTGGTGATGGGAACCAATATTTGCTCTATCTTCAGCACAGTATTGGCTGTCAAAGCTTCGGCATTTTGGTAGGTCATCTCTTCTATCTGATGCTTAGAAAAAAAATAAAAAACAGATAATGATATGATAAAGAGTAAAATACATAACGAAAGTACATAAAATACAATTCTGCCGGATAATGATTTATTAGTTTTAAATATCATAAAATCATGTATAAAATTATAACACAGGTTTATAAAAATCTTTATAAGGGATCTTCCGAGTGACAAAGCCTCCATCCAAAAGTGCATTTTGTGCCTTGATAAAGTCAGTTTCATATAACACTCCCTTCTTAGTATTCGGTGCGGATGGAATCATCAACTCCAATATTTTCTCCAACATCCATTTCTGATGAGCATAGTTGGTCGATATATGCTCTTTTTTCATCACTTCCAGAACTATTTTAAGAGCCTCTTCAGGATGACTTCGTGCATATTCCCAACCCTTTAGGGTAGCCTTGACAAATTTCTGCAAATCTTCTTTTCTCGTCTGATAGGTTTTGCTCAGGCAATAAAGGCCGTCTTCCGGAATATTATATCCATAGTTCGAAAAAAAGAAAGTTGTCAATTCATCAGGATTGAATCCGGCATTAATAATTTGGTCATATTCATTATACCACATCACAGTCATAGCATCTATCCCATCAAGCATAAACATGCTGATAGAGGACAATATCGGGACCCATTTGACCTTCATTTTTTTCTTTTCTAACAAAGATTTGGGAAGTTCATCGAAACCACTTTCCCAAATTCCAATTTTTTTGCCAGTCAAATCATTCAATGATTTGAAGTTTTTCTCCTTCTTCGCCACAAAAAGTAATGCGGAATTTTGAGACAACTGGGCTATGTTCACCATTTGAGTGCCTTTATCTACTTCTGTAAGAGCACTCACTAAAAAGAAGGAGATGATATCAACTTTCCCTTCAATAAGATATTCGCTGCCCTCCACAGATGCCGAAGGATGAATGATTTCAACCTCAATACCCTCTTGCTGATAAAAACCTTTCTGCTGTGCGATGTAATATCCGGCAAACTGCGACTGCGGTAACCAATGAGGCATGAATCTTATTTTTGAATAAGTGGTTTGAGCATAAAGAAAGTTTGAAATAATGAAAAATAGAATTAAAAAAAGTGAATACTTATATTTCATGGCATATCTGTTATTGGTTGTATGCTACTCACTACGACTGTCAAACACATTTGCAAATTTAAAAAAAATTTTAATATGAGAAAACACCAGGTGTAAATAACTCTATTTTTAACTCTCTGAAAATCAACCATTATTTTTAAAGAGACTTCACGATTTGAGAACTGATTTACTTATGAAAATAAAAATCTTACTTTTGTAGAGATTATTACTAGAAAAAATAGGACTAAAAACTACATTTAATCAATAAATTATGGATGAAATGGAAATAAAAAAGTGATTTAATGTGCAGAATATAATTGTTACCCTATAATACATTGATTTTGAATAATATGACTTAAAATGAAAAAATGGAAAACAAAAAGTGGAATTGAAGTAATTCAAATTTTATCGGGAAGGTGCAATGTGTTTTTACTTTCAAATGAAAGAAAAAATATATTGATTGATACATCCGTAAAAAGATTACGAAAAAGGCTGGAAAAACGACTTAATTTACTTGGTATAAAGAGTATTGATTATTTGATTTTAACTCACTCTCATTTTGACCATGCAGCAAATGCACAGTGGATTAAACAAAGATTTAATTCCAAAATAATCTTACAAAGTGAAGAAGAAAAATACTTGTCAACCGGAGAGAATATTATACCAAAAGGCACCACTTTTCTGACTCGTCCACTAATCAATATGTTGGGAAAACATTTGTTTCATCTCTTTAGATATGAGCCATGCAAACCTGATATTTTAGTAGATTCTCATTATGACTTAAAAGAATTTGGGGAGAATCTATATTTATTGCATTCTCCGGGACATACCATTGGGTCAATGAGTGTGATTGTGGATGAAGAAATTGCATTTGTTGGAGACACCATGTTTGGAGTGTTAAAATGGTCAGTCTTTCCTCCATATGCCGATGACATAGAAATGATGATAAAAAGTTGGGGGAAATTGTTAGAGACAAATTGTTTAGAATTTATACCCTCACATGGAACTGCAAATAACAGACTATTAGTTAAAAGAGATTATAATAAAAGAAGCTGAGTTATTGCTTTGCCGTATTTTTACTAATATTGAGCAAGGTGCCAACAATGATTCCCGAAAACAACATAGAAGCTCCACCCCTGCTAATAAAAGGAAGTGTTTGACCTGTTGCCGGAAGCAATTCGCAATTAACCCCGATATGTACCAATGCCTGGCAAGTAAACCAAAATCCTATCCCGATTGCCAATAGCATTCCGAAAGGCCCTTCGCTGTGACGGGCAATCATCCATGATCGGTAAAAAAATATCAAGTAGGCAAAAAGAATAGCAATCCCCACAATTATTCCAACTTCCTCAACTACAGTTGAATAAATATAGTCTGTATCTTTTTGCGCAAGAGATTTTTTGATTACACCCTGTCCAGGTCCTGCCGGCATTAAGCCGGATCTGGAAATGGCTGCTTTTGCCAGTATCATCTGTCTTCCATAATCTGCAGTAGCCTTATCTAAAGGCTGTTTATCATCTTTTTTTTCTGAAGAAAAATAATAGGACAATCTGTTCTTGGCGGTATCGCCACGACCGATATTCAGGAATAAAATTCCAATTCCTCCTATCATACAAATAAAGACAAAAAGAAAAATGTACTTAAACTTCACATTTCCGATGAACAAGACAACCAAAGAGGTAAAAAATAGAATAATGGCAGTAGAAAGGTTTGCCAGAGCCATCCCTCCGCAAAATAGACCGATAACTAAAAAAAGAAATAACACCTCTTTTGAAGTAAGTTGTTCATCTTTATTTAATCTTAAAGCTAAAAATTTTGAGATATAAAAGACAACAAAAAAGCCAATGAAGTAAAATGTTTGAAAATTCTGACCAAAAATTTCGATTGCTCTGCCTTTTTCCCCTGTCAACAATGTTATTATCATGAGTACGAAGGCAATAATTAAGAGTAAAAAGGAAAATTGAGACAAATTCCTGTAATCAATTTTGTAAAAAACATAGATCCCTATAAAACAGAGAGCTACATGAAACAATTGAATTAGTATTTTGCCTGTTGAACTATATACTGCATATAATGAGATTAATGACAAAATAATAGTCACAACTAGGACTATGAGATCTCCTTTAAAATTAATTTTACCGATTAATTTCTTGAACATATTGAATCCATTTAAAGTTGAGCAACTGCTTCGATGAATTTATCTCCTCTTTCACGATAAGTTCTGTAAATCCCGTTACTAGTCGTTCCAGGGGAAAACAAAACCACATCACCTTGTTTACAGGAATAGTAAGCAGTTCTAACGGCATCTTCAAGATTCATAGTAAAAAAGACTTCTTTTCCAAGTCCTGTAAAGAAATCCAATATTTCGGAATTGTATACTCCTTGTATTATTATCCTGGATACTTTTTTATTTATACTTTCCAGCAAATCTTCCGTTATCAAATCAATATCATCAATATTCATAATCCAGGCGATAGGTTTATACATGCTTTCAAGTGCAAACCATACAGAATTGATATTTGTTGATCTGGAATCATTGACAAAGTCAACACCTTCAATACTTTTGAGATACTGAAGTTTATGTTTAGTCCCTTCAAAATCTGAAAGGGATTCACTTAAATTCCGATTACGGATATTGATCAATTTATCTGACAATGAAGCGGCAATAGAAGCAGAACTTACTTCATTATTATATATTTTATAATTATTTGATTTTTGATTTGCCATGATTATCTTACTTTAAGTGTTACTACTGTTAATACTGCCAATAATATTCCGATGATAATAAAACGTTGTACAATTTTAGCTTCATGCAGCCCTTTTTTTTGATAATGATGATGAAGTGGGGCCATAAGGAAGAATCTTTTTCCTTCACCATATTTACGTTTGGTATATTTGAAATAGGCAACCTGAATAATGACAGAGAAGGATTGAATAAGGAATATTCCACAAAGAATGGGAATGAGAAGTTCTTTTCGAATAATAATACACAACACGGCTATTATTCCTCCAAGGGTAAGACTTCCGGTATCTCCCATAAAAATTTGGGCAGGATAGCAATTCCACCAATAAAAGCCGATACATGCCCCGACAAGCGAGGCCGTAAAGATCACAATCTCCCCTATATTGGGAATATACATAATATTCAGGTAATCTGCAAAAATAGCATTTCCGGAAACGTATGCCAACACGGAAATTCCAACCGCAATGATTGCCGATGTGCCGGTTGCCAACCCATCAAGTCCATCAGTTAGGTTGGCACCATTGGATACACCGGCTATAATGAATGTTATAATAAGAATATAAATCAGAGATGACCATTTGCCTGACTTGTCCCCCATCCACTTTGTCAACCATGCATAATCAAATTCATTGTTCTTTACGAAAGGGATGGTTGTAATGGTCGATTTTTTTGCAGGGCTATTGCTAAATGAAGTGGTTGTTTTCGACACATTGTCAAATTTGAAAACTTGTTCAGTATTTACAAATTTGCTTTGTCTTGAAGTTTTCTCCTTAATAACAACATCAGGATGAAAATACATCATAACTCCGATTATTAAGCCCAAAATAATTTGCCCTATAAGTTTCTTTTTTGGTGAGAGCCCCTCTTTATTTTTTTTATAAATCTTGATATAGTCGTCTGAGAATCCAATAACTCCCAACCATAATGTTGCAAAAATCATTAGCAATATATAGATATTATTCAGCTTTGTAAGAAAAAGCACAGGAACCAGAATAGACGCAATAATAATCAGTCCACCCATTGTAGGAGTCCCCTTTTTCTCCATTTGTCCTGAAAGCCCCAAATCACGAATTGTCTCTCCGATTTGTTTTTTCTGCAAAAATTTGATGACTCCTTTTCCAATTATTATAGAAATAAAGAGAGACAAAATTATTGCCAATGCCGCCCGGAAGGAGATATATTGAAATAAACTTGCCCCGGGGATATTAAAATTTTCAAGCCACTCAAATAAATAATATAACATGTTTTTATAATTTGGTTAATGGTTCTATGTTATTAATGGTTAAAGTATTCACTAACAATTTCCATGTCATCAAAATGATGTTTTACATGGTTTATCTCCTGATAATTTTCGTGTCCTTTTCCCGCAATCAGCAACACAGCATTGTCGGGGAGCATAAGACAGGCAGTTTTGATAGCTTCTTTTCTATTTTCAATTGTCAATACATTCTTTTTAAAAGAGACAGGAATTCCTTCCTCCATGTCTGAAAGAATCTTCTTGGGATCTTCAGTTCTGGGATTATCGGAAGTAAGAATAACTTTATTGCTATATTTACATGCAGTAGCTGCCATCACCGGGCGTTTCAGTGCATCACGGTCGCCACCGCAACCCACAACAGTAATAATCTCTACATTATTTTTAGTAATTTCTTTTATTGTAGAAAGCACATTATTAAGTGCATCAGGAGTATGAGCATAGTCTATAACAGCAGTGCATCCTCTCTGGTTTCTGACCAATTGAAATCTTCCCGGGGCACTTTCAAGGTTGCTCAAAGAAACTAAAATCTCATCAGCCGGAAGCCCCAGTAATCTTGCTGTTCCAAAAATGGCAAGTAAATTATAGGCATTAAATTTCCCTGTAAGTTTGAAAAATACTTCCTGATTGTTAATATACAGATCAAGTCCTTCAAAACTGTTATCCACAATTTTTCCTTTAAAATCGGCTGCCGTTTGCAAACTATAAGTATAAATTGATGCCTTGCTGTTTTGAACCATAATCCTTCCATTTTTATCATCAATGTTGGTTAGGGCAAAAGATTTTTTGGGTAGTTTGTCAAAAAAGGATTTTTTAGCTTTGATGTAGTTGGCAAAAGTCTTATGGAAATCCAAATGGTCATGAGTGATATTACTAAAGATAGCTCCGGCAAATGTCAGTCCGGCAATACGATGCTGACAAATCGAATGTGAACTCACTTCCATAAAACAAAATTGGCAACCTGCCAATACCATTTGGTATAAAAGTTTATTCAACATCACAGCATCAGGAGTGGTATGAGTTGACGGGATAACTTCATTATTAATTTTATTCTCAATAGTAGAAAGCATTCCTGATGCATAACCCAGACTGACAAAAAGCCTGTGAAGAAGCGTTACAGTGGTTGTTTTCCCATTAGTACCCGTAATGCCAACTAATTTAAGTTTGGTACTTGGATTATCATAAAAGGCACTTGCTATTTTTCCCAAAACCATTGAAGAATCGGCAACTGTTATGTAGGTAATTTCAGGATTAATTTCATCCGGTAATTTTTCACAAATAATGGTTGAGGCTCCTTTATCTATTGCTTGATTAATAAATAGATGACCATCCACCTGAGTTCCACGTTGAGCAAGATAAATAGGAAAAGAATCATCATCTCCGGGTTTAACCCTACGTGAATCAAATTCTATTGAAGAAACAAGTCGGTCATTACGACCGAGAATATCATACTTTCCTATATGTTTGAGTAAAAAAGATAATTCTTTCACGTCTATAAAATTAATGGTTTACAACAAGGTTTTTATTAAAGGTTCATATCTGTTTTATTACAAAATACTTTTCAAGGTCCTAATATTAGGGTAACACAATGGGTTGATTTATTGAAATACTGTTCTTTTACACTTCCTTTTCCTTCAATAATAACCTTATATCCTGCCCTGTTGAGTTCGTAAACAGCATTAGATGAAATCATATTCATCACATTTGGAATTACAGGATCTTTTAATTTAAAATTGTAAGCTTTAATATAGTTTGAGTAGTCGCTTTTTAAACCTGAAACAACATAAGGAGTTTTAATTTTTGAATAATCACCCGGGATTCCGAAATTTGAAAGAATTACTTCAAGTTGATATTTGGAAATTGCATTAAAGCGAGGAATTTTTTTATTCTCCGCCTGATTTACCTTTTGCAGTGCATCAAAGTTGGATACATTTAATGTTCTTTTTGCTATATTAGCGAAAACTTCAACAGCTATTGAACTCTTTTTCGGAACATTGTACATGTAAACGATACAGGTATAGCGTGGATTATCTGCTGGAAAATATCCACAAAAGGAAACGCAGTTTTTGCTTCTATTATAGGAGTGTGTTTTTTCATCCCAAATATCGCGAGTTCCGGTTTTCCCGGCAAAAGTGAAGTTGGGATTTTTAAATCTTTTGGCAGTTCCGTATTCTCCGTAAACAACAGATTTTAAATATTCCTTTGCCCGTTTAATTGTTGATGGTTTACAAATTTGATAAGAGATTACTTCTGCTTGAAATTTTGCTATTGTATCATTATTTTCAGAAATATATTTGACAAAAAGCGGCACAATCATTTTTCCGTCATTTGCAACAGCATTGAAGTAAATTAAAGTTTGGATGGGAGCCATCTTAAATCCTGTTCCAAAACAAGTATTGTAATAACTGTGAAAATCTGTGGCATTCCTTTTTATGTTGGGTGGTTTTACTTTCCCCAATTGAGTAGAGAAAGAAGTTGTGATATACATTGAATCTATTTTGTTCAAATAGTCACGGTAGTTTTTATACTTGTCAAAAATCATAGAGGCAATTCCGACATTTGAAGAGCGTTGGATTACTTCTTTAGGATATGCTAAACCCTCAACTAACCCCGGCTCATCTACTTTGGGAAAACTATATTCTCTGGTTCCGGCTCTGTTTTTGATAATGAAATTGTGGGCAAGAATCGGGTATTTTTTTGCAGTATCATTTGGTGTACGTTCCAGAAATGCCAAAAGTGATGCCAATTTAAAAGTTGACCCGGGCTCAAGCATGTAATTAAGCACATAATTAGTTTGTTCTTCATAACGTTTTCGGTTGGTATCACAAAGAGTAAGATTAGAAATTGCCTTTATTTCCCCTGTTTTGGTTTCCATCACAACCGCACAACCCCAATCAGCATTGTAGTTTTTAAGCATCTGCAAAAGTTCATTATGTACAATATTCTGAATTTCCAGATTTATGGTAGTATGAATATGATGTCCGTCAATGGGATCAATACTTTTATTTAAAGGAATATTGGTGTTTTTTATCACAACAATTTTATTTGTACCATCGGAACCATATAGCTCCTTATTCATTTCATATTCCAGTCCATTCCATTGTCCGTTAATTTCTTTCCCAATGGCTCTTTTAGCCATTTCTCCATAAGGATTCAATCTAACATTATGTCTGGTAAGATTTAACCCGGAAATATTCCACGCTTCGCACAAAACAGGCATTTTATTTATTACCTCAATATCTGATGTGGTAATCCACTTGTTTTCATTTTGCAGATTGGAACGTAGAATAATCACATTAGAGCTGTCTTTCAGACTTTTGGATATTTTATTTTTGTAGTATTGAATATTATAATTGGGAAATTTATGCTTAAAAAGTTTATAAAATCTGTTGGATAAATCATTTATCAGTAACTCCAACTTATGAGAGTCATTCTTGTATAATTTGTTTTGTTTAGACCTGTTAAATGTTTGGCCATCAAGAGTGATGTCATATACGACTATTGAACTAGCCAGAACACGACCTCTGTCATCGTATATGTCACCTCTTCTGGGTGTCCTATTATTTTCAATCACAAAGCAGTCACAGTCGGGATCCTTTGCAAGCGGATTGTTCTCCCAGTCAGGATTTGTTTTGTCAAGGCATGAACTGTCAGTTCCTTGATATAGAGCCCTTTCAAAAATAACCAAATACATAATCTTAGTAAAACAAGCAATTCCAAGTAGGAGAATTGAAAAATAGACAATTCCCATTTTAAGATTAGAAAGATTATTTTGTTTTCCGGTCATACTAATAATTACTTAGATTCAGATTCATCACTATTTTTAATAGAAATCTTATAGATTTTTTTGTCATCATTTATAAACCCTTTGGCTTCCATCATTTCAATCAGCTTTTGGTTGGTGTCATAAGAAATAAATTGATTGTTATTTCTAAGGTTGGATATGTTTTTTTTATATTCTTCATCCAATTCTTTAATTTTATTTTCTTTTGATATGACACTCCTTTCATTTATAACAACAAATCCTGCCAGAAGAAAGAGAAAGAAAAGATAAGGATACCATTTTAAAGCTGTTTTGCTAAGCAAAAATTCCCCTCCCATTAATTCCCTAAAGGCACTTTTGTCTTTTTTTTCTTGTTTTGATGAGTTGGTATGCTTATATGTAGTTTTCATTTAAAATAATATGACAGTCATTTTATCGACAATAATTTTACTTAACACTAATAAATTCTTTTTTCTCGGCAATTCTTAATTTTGCACTTCTTGCTCTTGGATTCAATGCAATTTCTGCTTCGGAAGGAATAATGGCTTTACGGGTTATAAGATTAAAAGGAGAGATTGGATTCCCGAAAAAATCTTTTTCAACAGTACCGGTAAAATTTCCCGCTTTCATAAAACATTTTACCAGCCGGTCTTCGAGTGAGTGATAAGATATTATTACCAAGCGACCTCCCGGTTTGAGGGCATCAACAGTTTGGGATAAAAACTCCTCTAGCACTTCCATTTCCTGATTGACCTCAATTCTTAGAGCTTGGAAAATCTGGGATAGAGGCTTAAATTCTTTTCCTTGCGGAAGTATCGGCGTTATTGCATCAACCAGTTGAGTTGTGGTGATTATCTCTTTAATATTTCTATATTTCACAATTTGAGCAGCAATTCGACGTGCATTATTGAGCTCTCCATATTTAAAAAACAGATTTGACAATCTCTCCTCCGAATAACTATTGATAATATCCCGAGCAGAGATCCCTTTTTTGTTATTCATTCTCATATCCAGATTTCCTTCAAAACGATAAGAAAACCCTCTTTGAGGAGTATCAAATTGATGCGATGACACACCCAGATCAGCCAAAATTCCGTTAACCGGATATGCCTGATAATATTGCAGGAATTTCTTTAAATGACGGAAATTGTGGGGAACAAACTGAAAACGTGAATCCTGAATATTGTGATTTGTACTTTCGACATCCTGATCAAAAGCAATTAATCTTCCATCTTCATTAATTTGTGAGAGAATTTTATTTGAATGACCACCTCCACCAAAAGTGACATCAACATAAATCCCGTTTTTTTGGATGACGAGTTCATCAATAGATTCGGAAAGTAGAACAGGATTATGATATAATGTCATTTTTATTTTCTATAGATAGTTTATATTTTCCTGTATGAATTGCTTCGTTGAGAGTATTAAATTCTTCGGGATCCATATCAAATTCATTGTGATAATTTTCACTGTTCCATATTTCAATTTTTCCGTTATCAAGCAGAAGAACTACTTCACGGTCAATATTATATTGCTCAATCAGTGGTTTGGGAATAACAAATCTATCTTGAGAATCACATTCTAAAAAAGCAGTATTTCTTAAAAAGGCATTTCTGTATTTTTTAACTTCAACAATATCTCTGTTTAAAGAGTTAAGATATTGCATTTGTTCCTGATATGACTTCTCGGTCCATAGCATTATATGCTTGCCAAAGCCGTGAGTAATCCAAAACTTTTTGCGTTCGTTTTCGGGCAATGACTTCAATAGTGCATTGGGCAATTTTAGACGCCCTTGCTTTTCTATTGCTACTTCCCAATAACCGTAATCAAGATTTGACATAATAACTCATTAATGAAAGACAAAAATACACAATTATTTTTATCAACTCCATGTTTTTAATAAAAAATGATTTTTATTCCTTCAGATTATATTAACTAATTATAAATCAATAAGGAAAAATTTGGATTATGATTTTTAATTTTGAGTTATAAACAATAAAATATTGATAACTTGATAATTAAAAAAAATTAATCAAATTAATATCAAAATGCTTAATATCAATAAATTATAACAACATTATTTATTTAGCAAAATTAACCATAGTATTTATGACATAATTTTTGGAAATAAATGGAAATTTAAGGAAATTATTGTACTTAAAGAATAAAATAAATGAATTATCATGGTTGCTATTAAAAAAAATACTGACAGAGTATAGTTAATAATTATTCCAAGCAATAGGCATTTTTTTTAATAATCAAACCTGAGAATTAGGACAATTTATTTAAATTTGCAATTAATTATTGAATTTGGAATATAATAATGTTTACATCATTCAGATTCAAACAATTGATGTCTTATGGGTCATGAATTACATCTTGTTTCAGATTTAGCTCTTATATTAATTTCTGCAGGAGTTATTACTATTATTTTTAAATTATTGAAACAACCTCTAGTTCTTGGCTATTTAGTTGCAGGTTTTTTAATAGGTCCTCATTTTAATCTTTTTCCAAGTCTTATTGCACCAACTAGTGTAAAAGAATGGTCAGAAATTGGAATCATTTTTTTATTATTTGCTTTGGGATTGGAATTTAACATCAAGAAGTTGTTGAAAGTGGGGCGTACCGCAATGGTAACTTCCATAACGCAAATGTTGACAATGCTCTGTGTTGGTTTTATTACGGGATATTTTTTGGGATGGTCTACTATTGAAAGTTTGATTTTGGCAGGTATGCTGGTAATGTCTTCTACTACAATTGTCATAAAAGCTTTTGGAGATTTAGGATTGAGAAACCATAAATTTGCTGATATCTCTCTTGTGGTTCTTATCATGGAGGACATCATTGCTATTTTGATGCTGGTTATGATTCCGGCTATTGCAGTAAGCCAGCAATTTGCAGGTAAAGACATTGTTTTCACACTGCTTAAATTTGTATTTTTTATTATTTTATGGTTTGTGGTTGGCATTTCGATTATTCCCACTTTTTTTAGAAAGCTCAAATCTTATATTAATGATGAAACCTTACTAATTATTTCTATTGGGTTGTGTTTTGGGATGGTTGTATTTGCAAATTATGTCGGTTTTTCATCTGCTTTAGGAGCTTTTGTAATGGGTTCAATATTGTCGGAAAGTACTGAAAGTAAGAATATTGAATCTTTAACTAAGAGTATCAAAGATCTATTTGGGGTTATTTTTTTCGTTTCCGTAGGGATGATGGTAGACCCCATTATATTGGCAGAATATTGGCAACCTATAATTATCATCACATTCATAACACTTATTGGAAAAACTTTTTTTTCGGCAATGGGTGTTCTTATTGCCGGTGAATCATTGAAAGTCTCTATTCAAACTGGATTCAGTCTGGCTCAAATTGGTGAATTTGCCTTTATTATTGCCACGCTTGGGGTTTCTTTAGGAATTTTACGTGATTTTATATATCCGGTAATTGTTGCTGTTTCATTTCTGACAACCTTTACCACTCCCTATTTTATCAGATTTGCAACCCCATTTTACAATTGGCTCGAACCTCATATTCCAAGTCATATTAGACAAAAGCTTGATGAATATGTCATTATGGGAATAGGACCAAAAGGAAACAGTGATTGGAAAATAATTCTCAAAACATCTTTACTCAGAAGTGTTATTTTTACTGTAATATGTATTGCCATAATATATTGTGCATTTCACTTTCTTTATCCCTTTATCTTTAAAATTCTTCCTGATGATTCCCCACAAATTGTCGGAAATTTTATAAATGCTTTCCTTACACTGGGAATTTTATCACCTTTTCTATTGGGTTTAATGACAAATAATCATTCTACTCATGAAATCAATTTGAGGCTATGGCGAATGAGTCGTTTAAGCAGAACAGGAGTGGTTACTTGGACTCTTTTTCGTATTTTCCTGGCAACTTTTTTTGTAATCATGGTTCTTTTAAGATGTTTTCAATTTAAGGTCTTTGTGGGAATATCAATTGCTTTAGCTATAGTATTCTTTATTCTTTTTTCAAGAAATACTTTTAAGCGATTCTCAAAAATGGAGGAGAATTTTATTAAAAATCTTGAATCAAATGATGATCCCAAAAAGTCAAATGAGGAGAGAAAAGAATCAGATTAAAGTTGTTTTCCGATTTGAAGATAATCTTCGTATCTGCCCACATCCATCCAGCTATCCTGTTGATGAAGATACCCCAGAATTGATTGATTTTCTGCAAGTTCAAGATATAAAGGAGTAAGTGATTTTTTCTCGATTGAAGGAATAAAGTTCAAAAATTCTTTTTTTACTATATGAATTCCACTGAATGCCAATTCTATGGGATTCGGGGTCTCTTTAACTGTCAACAGGGTGTTTTCTTTACAATTTTTCCATCCGCAAAGTTGCATAGAGGGACGGTCAAAAATGAAATAACGGGAAGTGGAACGCTCTTTTACTGCCAGAGTGGCAAGCGCATTTGTTGAGAGGTGATGATTTATGAAACTTGTCAAATTTATAGAAGAAACAATATCCACATTATGAAGCAAAATGTGATTGCATCCGTAGAATAATGACTCTGCAAATTTTAATCCTCCGGCAGTGTCGAGTAATTGCCTTGATTCATCAGAAATCAGAATATCAGCTTCGAAATGGTGCGTATTCAGAAAATCAATAATTTGAGAACTAAAGTGATGAACATTCACTACAATATCTTTAACGTTGTACTGAATTAGTTTTCTGATGGTTATTTCCAATAAAGTCTGACCGTTTATTTCGACCAATGCTTTTGGTTTATCGGCAGTTAATGGATAGAGTCGAGTTCCAAGACCCGCTGCAAAAATCATAGCTGAAATTTTCACCGGCACAAAGATTTTGTTTAAACTAAAAAATCTCTCACAAGTAAGTATTTGCAAGAGATCTTTGTCTTTGAGGTAGCGGGGGCAGGACTTGAACCTACGACCTCCGGGTTATGAGCCCGACGAGCTACCACTGCTCTACCCCGCACTGTATTTAAGGCTGCAAAGATACAATTTATTCTTAGATATACATTATATTTTATTTTTTTATTTATTATAATCAGCATTTTGATTTTCAAGGATATATAAGATGTACCAGAGTCAAAGGTAAAGCTAAACAAGTCGGAGCACCCAAAAAGCAAGTGAAAAAAATCATATATATTTCAGATTATTTCCTTTAACGTTTACAAACTGATTTTCAAGCAATTTATACAGATAGAATCCTAAATATGGAGTTTTTATTAGAATAGATAGGCATCAAAAAACTCTTATTAAAATTATTTTTTGTACTTTTGAACTTTAAAGATTGCATGATGACCCATAAAATTTTATTTTTAATCTCCTTTTTACTTCTCGTTTCAGTTTCAGTTTTTGCTCAGGATGATAACCTTTTAGAAGATGAAGTTTTTATAAAGAACTTGGATAGTTCAATTGCTGATAAACCTATTTATTTAGGAGATGCAGCCTGTATGAAATTAGATTCTATTGTCAATTTTGCACTTTCAAAAATTGGGGCTCGTTATAAATATGCATCTGAAGGCCCCTATAGTTTTGATTGTTCCGGGTTAATGTTTTACACTTTTAAACATTTTGGGATTACTCTTGGTCGTAGTTCTCGGGATCAGTATACGATGGGAGTGAAAGTTAAAAAAAATGATATCAAAAAAGGGGACTTGGTTTTTTTTCTGCGGGGAAAGAAGGGGCGTCGTTATATTGGACATGTTGGTTTGGTAATTGAGGTTGATTCAAATCATAATTTTAAGTTTGTTCACGCATCGAATCCACAATATGGGATTCGCATCGATGAGTCAACAAGAGCAGGTTATATAGGTTCATATGCAGGTGCACGCCGCATTATTCAGTGTGATGGTGAGACACAACATTATATTTTGCCTGATAAGCCGTTTAAAGACACTACAGTTATAGCTATTGATTCAACAAAGAAAGAAGCCATAGCTGCAAAAGTTGTTCCCGAGAAACAAGTTGTTAAGCCAAAAGTTATTTATTACAAGGTAAAAAAAGGGGATACTCTTTCCTCAATATCCCGAAAATATCATGTACCTGTTGCCAATATAAAAAAATGGAACAGGCTTAGGTCTGACTTAATCAAAATTGATCAGCGTCTCAAAATATACAGATAAAAAAACGGCTGTCTTTGGACAGCCGTTTCAGTTAGAATAATTGAAGTAATTATTTCTTAGTATTTTTCTTGGTAAGCTTATGTTTTTTCACAAAGTCAACAAGAACTTCTTCAAGACTTGGTTTCCCGATTTCCTGTAATTCATAACCAATTTTCACAACAGGTTGTTTGATTTTAATGAAACGAGGAAGGTCAATAGGAGTTCCGATAACTACTGCATCGCAAGGTGTATTGGCAATAGTTTTTTCAAGGTCTTTCATTTGTTGATCACCGTAGCCCATTGCAGGAAGTAATGTCCCGATATTTGGATATTTAGTAAAAGTAGAAGAAATTTCGCCAACAGTATAAGGTCTTGGGTCAATAAGTTCTGCGGCGCCGCATTTCATAGCTGCAACAGTTCCGGCTCCGATTTTCATTTCACCGTGAGTCAAAGTAGGGCCGTCTTCAACAACCAAAACTTTTTTACCTTTTATTAGTTCAGGTTTATCTATTGTAAGCACAGAAGCAGCATCAATAACCATTGCATTAGGATTGATAGCAGCTAAATTAGCTCTAACTTGATTGATATTTTCCAAAGAAGCGGAGTCAATTTTATTGATTACCATAACATCTGCCATACGGGCAACCACTTCACCAGGATAATAGCTTATTTCAGCACCCGGGCGCAATGGATCTGCAACGCCGATAAACAAATCGGGAACATAGAATGGGAAGTCATTGTTTCCACCATCCCAGAGGACGATATCACAACCATCGGGATCTTTTTCTGCTTCACGGAGAATAGCTTCATAGTCAACTCCAGCATAAATAACATTTCTTTTGGTCACAACATGAGGTTCATATTCTTCCATTTCCTCAATAGTACAGTTATGTTTTTTCAAATCAGCTACAGTAGCAAAACGTTGAACTTTTTGTTTATTTAAATCAGGATCATAAGGCATGGGGTGACGAACAGCAACCACTTTAAGTCCCATTCCTGCAAGAATTTCAATAATTCTTCTGGAAGTTTGTGATTTTCCACAACCGGTTCTGGTAGCACCAACGGCAATAACCGGTTTTGTAGATTTAATCATAGTATCTTTGGGTCCCATTAAAACGAAATTTGCACCGGCAGCATTCACAATGGCACTTATTTTCATAACATAGTTATATGGTTTGTCGCTGTATGCAAAAACACATTCGTCAACTTTTAATTTTTTGATTAATTCAGGAAGTTCAGATTCTTTGTAGATAGGAATACCTTTAGGATATAAATCTTTTCCGGCTAATTCAGCAGGATAAGGTCTACCGTCAATTCCCGGGATTTGTTCAGCAGTAAATGCGACAACATTATAATTTTTGTTTCCTCTGAAATAAGTGTTGAAGTTGTGGAAATCTCGTCCCGCCGCTCCAATGATAATTACGTTTCTTTTCATAAAATATTGAATTTAAGTTATTTGAATTATACTTTTTTTTTTAATTATGAGGAACAAAGTTACATTTTTTTTCAAACAAAAAAAATATTTTTCATAATAACAAATATAATTGTCATTTTTTCTTAGTTTGATTGGCAACTTCTTCCATCATTTTTTTCAAAGTAGCCTCATCTGCCATAAAGTAATCTTTTATAAAGTTCATATCCTCGTCAAATTCAAAAATATAAGGAATTCCTGTTGGAATATTTAAGTCAATAATCTCTTCTTTAGAGATATTTTTTATAAATTTGATAATTCCTCGCAAACTGTTGCCATGTGCTACAACCAATACTTCTTTATTCAATTTCAGGTTGTCATAAATACTCAAATTCCATAATGGAATTATTCTATTGGTACAATCCATCAATGATTCAGTTCCGGGAGTTGATCCTTTTTCTTTGATTAGTTGATATCGTACATCATTTTTGGGGTGTCTCGGATCATCAGAAGGTATTGCAGGTGGACGGACATCAAAACTTCTTCTCCAGAGATGAACTTGTTCCGCACCATATTTTTCAACCATTTCTGCTTTATTCATTCCTTGAAGAAAACCGTAATGTTTTTCATTCAATCTCCAGGATTTTTCGACGGGTAGCCACATTAAATCCATCTCTTCCAAGAGAATATCCAACGTTTTAATAGCTCTTTTCAATAAGGATGTATAGGAATATCTGAATTGAAATCCGGCTTCTTTTAACGATTTTCCGGCTTCTTTAGCTTCGTTCTTACCTCTTTCCGTCAAATCAACATCAGTCCATCCAGTAAACAGGTTTTTCTCATTCCATTCACTTTGTCCATGTCGTATTAATACTAGTTTGTACATAAATTATTTTATTCTATTGTTGATATCAGGAAATACTATTGTAGGTTTAAAAGATTTTGCATCTTCAAAATCCAAGGTGCAAAAAGAAATGACAACTATTTGGTCCCCGACAGAGACTTTACGGGCTGCAGGTCCGTTAAGGCAGATAACTCCTGAATCTTTTGCGCCCTTGATAACATAAGTATCAAGTCGTTCTCCATTATTCATGTTTAAGACCTGAACTTTTTCGTTTTCAATTAAATTGGCTGCTTTCATCAATGTCTCATCAATGGTTATACTCCCTACATAATGTAAGTTTGCCTCCGTCACGATGACATGATGTAATTTTGATTTTAATACTTCTATTTGCATTTTCTTATTTTCTCTATATTAAAATAATCAAGATTAAAATATTTTCCGTTATTGTTAAAAAATTCTATTTATATCTCACATTATCAATTAATCTAACTGATCCGAGATGCAGTGCAATACAACCGACAACTCCTTCACAATCATCAAGGTTTTCGACATTCCTCAAAGATTTATCATCCACAATCTCAAAATAATCCAGCGTAAATTCGGAAATTCTGCCTATTTCAGAAACAACGAATGATTTAATTTGTTTAACAGGCTGATGAATTAATTTCAGTGATTCCTGTAAAATTCTATTGATATTTGCTGCCATTTCGAATTCATGCTCGGTCAACCTTCTATTTCTTGAACTCATGGCAAGACCATTTGGTTCACGTATTATTGGACAGGCTACTATTTGAGTATTCAAATGGTAATCTTTGACTAATTTTTGAACTATTACTAACTGTTGAAAATCCTTTTCTCCGAAATAAGCTTTATCAGGGGAAATCAACTCTAAAAGTTTTCTTACAATAATGGCAACCCCTTTAAAATGGCCCGGGCGAGAAGCCCCTTCCATCACATTCTCAAGAGCTCCGAAAGAATGAAGTTCTTTGGGTGTTTCCGGATACATCTCTTCTTGAGAAGGAACAAAAACCAGATCTACCAAATTCTCAATTTTAAAAATATCGGATTCTAAATCTCTTGGATAATTTAAAAGGTCATCACTATTGTTAAATTGAATGGGATTAACAAAAATTGAGCAAATAACCACTTCTGTCTCCGCTTTTGCCCTTCTTATAAGTGAAAGATGTCCCTCATGTAGCGCTCCCATTGTCGGCACAAATCCAACAGACTTACCATTACTCCTGATTCTGAAAAGTACATCCTTGAGATCTTCTATTGTTTTTATTACAAGCATTTTATTTTTAATCAATTATTCAACTATTATTTTATTTCAATTTATTTGTTTTGATTAGAATTTTCTATAAGAATATTTAGAATATCATTTTCAATTGTAGTAAGAGGAGTTTCTATTATCCGGCCGGCTTCTTTCCCATCAATATAAAAAATAAAAGTGGGAACAAATTCTATTTCAAGTTTATCATAAATTTCAATTCCGGTTTTTTTACTTCTGTCACAACCGACCAAAGTGACATTCTGCTCGGGGATAATTTCTGATTCACGTATAATTTTGAAAAAATGGGGAAGATGTTCTTTTGAATCCCCACACCAAGCCCCAAAAACTACTGTTGTTGTTAAAACTTTACTTTTGAAAGAATTAACGATTAAACTTTGAATTTGATTCAAGGTAGAGCTATCCAATTTGTACGATTGATAATATTCTGCCATTTCAGAGTAGAATTCTCCCTCCCTTAACTCGTCATAATTTCCAATGCCTAAAGGAACATCATAACTCTTTGCCGTGTCCGTCACCCAGTTAAATGATTGGGAAAATGCGGAACTACCTGAAAATAAAGTTATTAATATAGAAAAAGTCGCTTTATTCATTATTATTTTTTAACTTGCAAAAATACAATAAAAATATGGAAAGATTCATTTGAGATATTTGAAAAAATAGACTAATTTTGCATTTCTATATGGCAACTCGTAAAAAATCAGAAATAAATTTAAACGACTTTTTTGGTCTTTCTAAAAAGTATGTTGTTTATGCTGTCAAATCAGATCTTAATTTATATAGATTTGTTTTACAAATGAGGCGATGTTGTTGTGCCGATTTTTCATTTTTGGGAACATTTAATCCCGGCATCCCTAAATACGGTGCGCATTTTATGATGATGTATTCACCAACTTTGGATGCAGAAAAAATGAATGTTGTCGTTTTAGAAAATAAAACTTCTCACTTTAATGAAGCAGAAAAAGGGCATTTAAAAGCTGAAAGAAGTCTTAATTTTCAAACACTTTCTTTATTTGAGGATTTTTTATATATTTTTAATTCACAGGGGAAGTATTTGTATTCATCCGATTTGCTTGATTATGATTATTTAATACTGATTTATACATACAAAGAATATGATTTCACCTCATTGACTAATCAGCTTTCCTATTTTAAAAGCCTTAAAATGGTTTATGATTCAAATATTTCAGAAGAATCTATTAGCAAATTTGAAAAAAATAAGTCTCATTTTTTAAAAGAGCTTTTTTGCAATGTGGAAATGAACATTTCAAAATTCCATGATCATTATGACAATCGGTTGCTTTCTCAAAGGAAATCAATTCCAGAAGTTAATCTGACTAATCGTAGCCAAATTGAATTGTCGCGGATAATGAATGAAAAATATATTGAATTACTGAATAAGGATATTAGTTTTGAATAGTATCAATATTTTCTTTAATTGTATTTTCAATTAATTCCCAGGATTTTGCTGCCGCAATTTGCTCTGCTTTTTTAATGGTATAATCAATTCCTTCCCCAAAAGTTTTATTATCAATTTGGAGAAAGACTTTATACAGTTTTTTTTGGGGATGATTAAATACTTCAATATGATTGAAATCTATTCTCTTATGATATTTCTGTCCCCAAGACAAAATTTTACTTTTGTAGTTGCTTTCTTCGTATAATATTGCCTCTAAGTCCAAATGTGTCTGAAATAATTTTATGAGGATTTTTCTTGTTGAATTGTAGCCTTTATCTAGAAATATTGCTCCGATAAGTGCTTCGAAGGCATCTCCATTTGCAGATTTTGAGAAAACGTGCTCATCAATCATCATCATTTTATCAAGACCTATTTTTTTGGAAAGATAATTCAACCTTTCTCTGCAAACAATTTTAGATCTCATTTCAGTTAAAGGACCTTCAGCAAAAAATGGGAATTTTTTAAAAAGGAAATCCGCAACAATTGCACTCAATATGGCATCACCCAAATATTCCAATCTTTCGTTATTTAATAAACCAAATGCCGGATTTTTAGAAGAAGCTGACTTATGGATAAAAGCAATTTTATAGAAATCGGTTTTCTTTGGAGTAAAGCCAAAGACATTTCTCATATATTCAATAAAATCTTTTTCTTTGTTATCTTTATTAAGAAACACCATTTTTACAACAAGCTCAGATTAGTCAACTTTTTTGTAGAGAATTGAGACATTATGACCGCCAAAACCAAATGAATTGGAGATAGCTGCTTGGATAACCTTTTGCAAAGGTTTTTTAATTACGAAATTCAAATCCGGAATAAGGGGATCTTTTTCATCGAGATTGATAGTCGGGGGAATGATTCCCTCTTTGATAGACAATATTGTAGCAATTCCTTCAACAGCTGCTGCGGCACCTAATAAATGCCCTGTCATAGATTTTATAGAATTGATGGGAATATTAGCAGTATGTTCTTCAAATAGCAACTTAATAGCCTTACATTCAGCCAAATCTCCGGCCGGGGTAGATGTTCCGTGAGTATTTATATGATCAATATCTGTTAATTTAAGATTCGCTTCTTCAATAGCTAATTTCATTGAATTGGCAGCTCCGGTTCCTTCGGGTTCAGGTAAAGTAATATGAAAAGCATCTGCCGTAAGACCAATTCCACCTATTTCGGCATATATTTTGGCGCCTCTTGCTTTTGCATGTTCGTACTCTTCCAATATGAGGATGCCGGCCCCTTCACCTATCACAAATCCATCACGTTTTACATCAAATGGTCGTGAAGCTTTTTGACATTCATCATTTCGGGTAGAGAGTGCATGCATAGCATTGAAACCTGCAACAACAGGCTCCGCAATACAGGCTTCAGAACCACCTGAAATAATGACATCCGCTTTCCCCATTTTGATATAATAATAGGCATCTGCAATAGCGTTTGCAGAAGATGCACAAGCAGAAGTTGTAGTATAATTAGGTCCCTTAAAACCAAAGTAAATGGAAATCCAGCCGGGCATTATGTCAGCAAGTACTTTTGGAATAAAATATGGGCTGAATTTGGGGATTCTTCCTCCTTCAATAAATTCAAAGAGAGTATTGGTTGTCGTTGTTAGTCCTCCGACTCCTGTTCCTAAAATTATACCAGCACGTTCTAAATTAATTTTTTGTAAGTCTATCCCACTGTCTTTCATGGCTTCCATAGATGCAACCAAAGCATAATGGCTGCAAGGATCCATTTTATGAGCTTCCTTATTCTCAATATAATTAAGAATATTGAAATTCTTTACCTCGCAAGCAAATCTTGTTTTAAATTTATCCGCATCAAAGTGGGTTATAGGATTGGCACCACTAACTCCAGTTAAAAGTCCATTCCAATACTCTGAAAGTGTATTTCCAATTGGAGTAAGGGCACCTAAACCTGTAACTACAACTCTTTTAAAACTCATTTAGTGATTGAAGATCGATTATTATTGAATATTTTCTTCAATGAATTTAACCGCATCTCCAACAGTCGAAATTTTTTCTGCCTGATCATCAGGAATTGAAATACCGAATTCTTTTTCAAATTCCATAATCAACTCAACTGTATCCAATGAGTCAGCACCCAAATCATTGGTAAAACTCTTTTCCAGAGTTACATCAGCTGCATCAACACTAAGTTTTTCAGCAATAATTGCTTGTACTTTGTCAATAATTTCTGCCATAGTCATTTGTTTTATAATTTAGCGTGCAAAAATAACATTTTTTTCTTTAGTGAGCATTTTTTATACTTTATTTTGCTTATCTGTATACAAATACCTAATTTTAAATACTTTATATTTTTAGATTGTTTAACATTCTTTAGGATTGATTAGGAAGCGATAAATATATCATTTCAATTGAGAGCAAAAAGTTGGTCTATTCATTTTCAAATCCAATTCTTTCTATTTTTTCTATATTGTCAATTTCCTGAAGTTTTTCTATAAGTTCTCTCAATGATTTAACATTTACAATGTATAGCATGATAGTTCCGAGAAAAACATTACCTTTAGTTTCAATATTCATGGAACGAATATTCAAGTCCATCTGATCTGAAATAATATTTATAATTTCTCTAATCATTCCTTTTTTATCAAAACCATATATTTTTATTCCTGACAGGAATGCAATATCGTGTTCCTTACGCCATTTAGCTTTGATGATTCTGTTACCAAATTTTGACATTTGTTCAATAGCTTTGGGACAATTGGTTTGATGAATTATAATTTCATCATTAGCCATTTGGAATCCTACTACTGAATCTCCCGGAAGAGGATTGCAACAACTTGCTACAACATACTTAATTTTATCTGACGTATCATCAAGCATAAAAATTTCCGGATTTGTTGCCATTTTTTCATGGATAATATCATCTAGGGATTTATTAGTAATTTCATCAGAAACCTTTTTTTGAAATTCTTCCAACGGAACATTCTTTTCATTGGATAGAATTTTCTTTATTCTTGCTTTACTTAATTTACCCTGAGCAATAAAATTCCAAAATTCAATAGGAGATTTAATTTTAGTGACCGCTTGAATTTTTCCTATGTTTTGAGGTATAAAATCAATTCCTAAATCTTCAAAATAGATTTCCAGTAATTTCATTCCTTTTTCAGAAGATTTTTTTTGTTCAATCTTTATGGCTTCTTTTATGGATTCACGCGAACGGGAAGTTTTAACAAAATCAATCCATTCTGATTTAGGCGTCTGTTTTTTGGAAGTGATGATTTCTACCTGATCCCCATTTTTTAATACATAATCTATAGGAACAATATTGTAATTTACTTTTGCCCCAATACATTGATTTCCTAAACTGGAATGCAATTCATAGGCAAAATCAAGAACAGTGGAACCCGAAGGTAATATCTTTGTCTCTCCTTTTGGCGTAAAAATGATAACTTCTTTAAGATCTAAATTCAATTTAATTTCGTTCAAAAAATCCAAAGCATTTGAATCATCACTTTTCAAAACACTTCTGATTTTTGACAACCAATCCTCTACTCTATTTTCATATTCAGCAGGTGTACGGTGTTCTTCCTTATATTTAAAATGTGCAGCAAATCCATTTTCAGCAATTTCATCCATTCGTTTGGAACGAATCTGAACTTCTACCCATTTCCCACTGTTACTCATTGCAGTAAGATGCAAGGATTGATATCCATTGGGCTTGGGATTAACTAAAAAGTTACGTTCACGAGAGGCATTTGTTTTATATAATTTTGTAACAATATCATATATTGCCCAACAAATTTTCATCTCATCGGCAGGGTCGCAGTCAAATACAAACCGAACGGCAAAAATGTCATAAATGTCTTCAAAATCAATCTTCTTTCTTTTCATTTTCTGATAAATTGAGAAAATTGATTTTGTACGACTTGACATTTCAGCAGAAATACCATTTTCTTCCAACTTCTTTGTAATCGGCTTAACAAAATCCTCAATTAAAGCTAATCGTTCTGACTCTGAGCTCTTTAGTTTGTTGTAAATCAAATTATAAGCAATTGGGTCTGTATATTTCATTGCATAATCTTCAAGCTCACTCTTGATTTTGTATAGTCCAAGTCTGTGTGCAATAGGAACATAAAAATAAGAGGTTTCGGAAGATATTTTTAGCTTTTTCTCATCAGCCATAAAATCAAGAGTTCGCATATTATGCAAACGGTCTGCCAGTTTTATCAAAATCACTCTGATATCATCGGACATAGAAAGAAATATCTTCCTAAAATTTTCTGCCTGAATGGATGTATCAGGATCAAATTCAATATCATCAATTTTTGTAAGTCCGTCAATAATTAGTGCTATTTTATCTCCAAATATTTCTCTTATATCATTAATGGTATATTCCGTATCTTCAACAACATCATGTAAAAAGGCACATACAACAGAAGTTGTTCCAAGATGAATTTCTTCAGAAACAATTTTTGCAACAGCAAGAGGATGATAGATATAGGGTTCTCCACTTTTACGTCTCATGTCCTTATGGGCATTGACAGCCAACGTAAAAGCTTTCTTTATCATTTTCCTTTGCTCCTTATTAGTTTTGTCATAGAGATAAGTAAGAAGTTCTCTATATTTTTGAATTATGGTAGCATTTTCTAACTCTGCATTAGGAATATAAGTATCCATTTGTTATTATATGTGTATTATTTTTTGATAAATTTCTTAACCAAAATATTATTAAAGTCAATAATTTTAATTAAATAAAAGCCGGCTTGATAATGTTGAATATCTATTTTTGTCACTCCTGAAGATAATTCTTGTTTAGCTATTAATTTACCCGTAAGGTCAAATATTTCAGCTAACACAGGATGGTTATCACATTGCATGGAAATATATAGATAATCATTTGCAGGATTCGGATATAGCGTATAGCGGTTTTCAGATACAAAAGTTTCATTTATTCCAATTACTTCCAGCGCCTTTATTACTGCCTGATGAGCATCTACTTTTCCATAACCAAATCTTTCAACCCCGCTTTCTGCAGTAAATTGATCCTGATAGGCAGTTTCATGCAATATCTCTTTAACCTGAGCTGAAGATAAATTCGGATTAGCTTGTAACATCAATGCCACAACTCCGGCCACAAAGGGTGATGACATCGAAGTACCCGACAGAGAAATAAATTTATAGAGCCTGTCATTAAAAGTGACGGTGGTCGTTGCAGTTCCGACTGTATGGTTTGTAAAACTAGAAATTGCTGCTATTACATTTTTTCCCGGAGCAGAAATTTCAGGTTTAGTCCGATTGTCTACGGTTGGTCCGTAACTGGAAAAATCGCAAATTCCACCACCAATAAAATAACCTGCATAATTTTGTGACCGCGATTGGTGAGCTGCTACCGTGATAACACTTTCTACATTTCCGGCAGCACCTACTCCATATTCAGGATCTCCTGAAGTCCATCCCGTTAATCCCGAAGGAGCAACAAAAGGAGCTCCCCAATTACCAACATCATTGGTTAATTCTATTAAATTCCAGGCATGAAATTCCCCGCTTTCCGCCGTTACAAATAAACCAAATTTATAGGTTGAAACTGAGGGCTTTTTAAGTCTGAATCTAACTTCAGGGCGTGAATTATACACATTGGATTCCTGTAAATCAATTTTATAATACAATGTATCTTGGTTGTATATCAAAAATGTATCTATACTGATATTTCCATCTGCAGTATTATAAAAATCTGAAGTTACCAGCGATTGATTGGTACTGTTCATGAGATTTAAAGCAAAAGCAAAATGGCTATTAGGCGAACTTGTCATAGTAATTGATTGTCCCCACATTTTGGGATAAGTTGAAGCAAACATTATCTGGGATTTCAGCGTATCATTAATTCCATTAAAAGAATGACTTAAATGAAAATCTACATCTCCGTTGTTTCCACCACTTCCCACAAAAACAACACCTAAAGCTGATAATGAATCAATTACATGGGCAATTCTACCGGTTCCATCCATATTTCCAAAATAATATAATCCCCAGCTCATATTGATGACAAGACGTTTTTGTTCTTGTTGAGCAACCTGATACATCCAGTTAAAAGCATCAATAACAGCTTGTTCACTAACCAGAATTGAAACAAATAGAAATTCTGCTTCATAAGCGACCCCACGATACTTCGTCCCTGCGCCTGCGCCTCCGGCAATGCAACTTACATGATTTCCATGATAATTATATTCATATACATTAAAAGTGTCACATTGTGCCTCCAAAAGAGCATTTTGCCCCATTATTTCTGTTCCGTAGCTAAACCCTGAAGGCGCAGGACCCGCCGTACGATATTGATCCCATGCACCCAAAATCCTGTAATTAAGCATGCTGGTATCGTAGAAAACCGGATTGGTAAAATCAAATCCCCAGTCAGTTACTCCAATAATTACATCTTTACCTGAATATCCCTGTGGTAAGTCAACTCCAAACCAAACACTATCAACTCTTCCATCATGAACTGCTTTATTGAGTTCTTGACCCTGAACATCAAATTTTTGCGCCTGAATATTGTTTAGAAATAAAGAGAATATCAGAAACAACCATAGATATGATTTCATATTTGGAATATTTATTTTAATTATTCATTTATTTTTAATTTCAAAATCTCAATAAAATTAACAATATCAGTATTTTGTTCTTTTAGAATTCTGATTTTCTCCCTATTATCAAGAATGACAACTTTGCTTTCTAAATCAGCATCAATAACAATTTTGATTTTTTCAATTTCATTATTATAGTTTATTCGTAAATAGGAAAGAATATCTCTTTGCCTCATTTCAATTTCGTTCTTTTGAAGTTCATTTTTTACAGTGATAAGAATATCATTCCCTAAAATATCCGGTAGATTATTTCTAAGAGAAAAATAAACAGTAGGAACTTTTTCAAAAACAAGATCGAGCATATTGTTCCAATGTGACATGAAATCAGCCGAAGATTCCTGTTCAGGTTGTGTTTCCCCCTGATTTATGTTATCAGGAATCTCTTTTTGAACTAATTCAACTTTGGATCCTGATGGAATCTCTTCCGGCACTTCCGGCACTTCCGGCACTTCCGGAATACTTTGAGAATTGCCTGGGTTATCTTTATTGGATTGATTCTCAATCACCGTCTGAGATTCCGAAGATGAATTATCATCCTGAGAATCATTAGCAAATGAGGTATCAGTATTTTCATTTTTTACCTCATTCTCTATTTCGGGCAGATTGGCATCCGGTTTAAATGAGTTATCCTCCTTTGGTTTAATTTCTTCATTTTTCTGATCTTGAATAGGAGAATCCTTAATAATATCTTTTAGAGAAGGAGATTTTTTAACAGGATTGATTACCGGAGCAATAAACTTTTGCTTAGATTGTTTTGGCATCCAGTTCGGAGCTTTATCATCAATTTTTTTCGTTTCACTATCACTCCCGTGATTGCCTGACTGCAGCTTTTGCTTTATATTGATAGTTGGCATTGATTTGCATTAAGCAAATCTCCACAGATAAGCGCTTGTTATTGGATAATTTATAATTAAAATCACAAAGATTGGCTAATTCCAATGCTCTTACTAATAGCATTTTATCAATTCTCTTTGCCTGTTCCGAGAATTTAGCCTTCACACTATCGGATACTTCCATCAACCGGATAGTATTATGATTCCTGGCCATCAACAAGTTCCGAAAATGAGCTGCCAACCCGGCAATCAAATGCTGAGCATCAAATCCTTTGTTTAATATGTCATCTAAAAGTAACAACGAGGAAGTCTGATCTTCACTAAACAAAAAATCTGTCATTTTGAAGTAATTATCAACATCCAATACATTCAGATTATCAATAGCAGCCTGATAGGTGATGTTTTTCCCAGTAAAACTAACCAGCTGGTCAAAAATGGACAAAGCATCACGGAGGGCTCCATCTGCTTTGGCTGCAACAATTCTCAGTGCTTCCCGATCAGCAACAACATTTTCATTGGTTGAAACATACTGTAATAGTTTGATAATATCATCATCCTTTATTCTCATAAAATCATATACCTGACAACGTGACAGAATGGTAGGTATAATCTTATGTTTTTCGGTAGTAGCCAAAATAAATTTGGCATAAGAAGGAGGTTCTTCCAAAGTCTTTAAGAATGCGTTAAAAGCCTGATTCGAAAGCATGTGAACCTCATCAATGATATATACTTTATATTTTGCTCCTTGTGGCGCAATACGAACCTGATCAACCAAAGCTCGGATATCGTCAACTGAGTTGTTGGAAGCAGCATCTAATTCATAGATATTAAAAGATGTAGATTCATTAAACAGTCTACAGGATTCACATTCGTTACAAGGTTCCCCGTCTTCGGTAAGATGCAAACAATTCAAAGCTTTGGCAAAAATTCTGGCACATGTTGTTTTGCCAACGCCTCTTGGCCCACAAAACAAAAAAGCTTGTGCAACCTGCCCCGATCGGATGGCATTTTTTAATGTAGAAGTGATGGTATCTTGCCCTACCACTGACTTGAACGTCGAAGGACGGTATTTTCGAGCTGAAACAATAAAATTATCCATAATGATTAATGAGTAAAGATAAATTTTAAGATATAAAGTTCATCAACTTGTATCTGTATTACTTTCTGCAAAAATATAAATAATTTGTCTTTTTCTCCACATATTTTTTCTATTATTGTAAAAAAAATACAGAATATTAAAATGTTGATATTCAATATATTATTATATTAATGATGAAAAATTTGAGTCTTGAAGGGAAAGAACTTCCCATTATGGAAGAATTTTATTCTTTACAAGGAGAGGGGTTTCATTCAGGTAAACCTGCCTATTTTTTAAGAGTGGGGGGATGTGATGTGGGCTGTTTTTTTTGTGATGTCAAGGAATCATGGGATGCCTCAAAGCATACTTTAACCCTTACAGATGAGGTTATTGCACGTATCGCTTGCAATCCTTCAGGAGCAGTGGTTGTTACCGGTGGAGAACCGTTACTATACAACATGAATTATTTGTGTGATGAGTTACATAAATTGGGTTTTTTGCTTTTCCTCGAAACTTCCGGTTCAGAACCTCTAAGCGGTTCCTGGGACTGGATTTGTCTTTCTCCAAAAAAAGATGCTGCTCCCTTGCCTGAATTATTGGAGATTGCCAATGAACTTAAGGTGATTATCTATGATGAGGATGATTTTGTCTGGGCAGAGAAGAATTGTGCAAAAGTTAAAGAACAATGCTTGCTCTATCTACAACCGGAATGGAGTAATGCTAAAAAAATGATGCAACCTATTGTAGATTATGCTCTGAATAATCCAAAATGGAGAGTCTCCATTCAGAGCCATAAATATATGAAAATTCCTTAATAACTTTTAAACGTTGAATCGGATGTGAAGTATATCACCATCTTGTACTTCATAGTTTTTGCCCTCAACAGATAGCTTACCCGCTTCCTTACATTTTAATTCCGACCCATAAGTTTTCAAATCATTATATTTGATTACTTCAGCCCGGATAAAGCCTCTTTCTAAGTCACTGTGAATAGTTCCTGCAGCCTGAGGTGCCAGCATTCCTTTACGAATAGTCCAAGCCCTGTTTTCCTTTCCTCCAACAGTGAAAAACGAAATTAATTTCAATAAACTATAAGCTTCTTTGATAACTTTGTTAACACCCGGCTCGCTTAAACCAACATCTGATAAAAAGTCTTTTCTGTCTTCTTCGTTATCAAGTTCAGCAATTTCCGATTCAATTTTAGCTGCAATTACTAATGGAGTTATGCCTTGTTCTCCCAAGTACTCCCTTACTTTATCAACATAAACATTGCCTTTTACAGCATCATTGTCGTTGACATTACAAACAAACATCATGGGTTTTTCGGTCAATAGCATCATATCGGCCACAACCGATCTTTCTTCTTCTGCAACTTCAAGAGTTCTGATATTCTGAAAATTTTCAATATGAGTTTTATATTTAAAAAGAATTTCAAGATCTCTTTTGGCATTTTTGTCTCCTACTTTTGCAGCTTTCTCAACTTTTTGAATTTTTCGTTCAATTTGTTCAAGGTCCTTAACTTGCAATTCAAAATCAATGATTTCGATATCTCTGACCGGATCAATGGAACCCTCTACATGGGGCATATTGGGATTTTCAAAACAACGAAGCACATGAATCAAGGCATCACAAAGTCTGACATCAGCCAAAAAGCTGTTCCCAATACCTTCTCCCTGACTGGCTCCTTTGGCAAGACCGGGGATATCAACAACATCTAAAGTTGCATAAACCAACTTCTCCGCCGGTATAAAAGTATTTATATGGGCAAGTCTTTCATCAGGAACAGGACATACGCCAATATTGGATTTATTAGTGCTGTATGCAAACTCTGTAGTAACGGCTTTTGTATTGGATATACAATTAAACATTGTTGTCTTCCCAGAATTGGTAAGACCCACAATCCCACATTTTAAACTCATATTTTATTAATTTAAAAATTAAGCACTACATCTTCCACGGCTTTAATTTCAGGCAAATATTGTTGAATAGTTTGCTCAACACCTTGCTTAAGAGTGGCTTTTGCATGCGGGCAGGTTCCACAGGCCCCTTGTAATTTTACTTTTACAACATTATCGGACGTTAATTCAATAAATTCAATATCACCGCCGTCATTTTGAAGGTAGGGACGAATTTGTGAAATAATTGATTTTACTTTTTGTTCTAATGAAGGATTTTCCATGTGTCAATATTTTTGTTTGCAAAAATAACAATAAAAAAGATAGATGCCTTTTTTGCCGTCAACAAATACTCCTTTTTCCATCATAAATAATAATCAATAAAGTCATTAAAAAAATATTTTCATTGTTATTTTTTATTGCTTTTTACCGTTCCTGCATCAGATAGAAGAAATGTCTTTGGTATCTTTTTAGAAAAGAAGCTTGAACTGGCTGATAAAAATCATGGAAATGTAAGAAATAAAGCGAAATTTATACTAATGATACTTGAGAATAAGAATATTTAATTACAAAGATATTAATTATCAGTAGGGATGCATTTTACAAATAAAAGTTCCACTGAAATAAACAAATAAAAAAAGAGTGATATAGAAAGTAAGCTGCAAAAAAAAACAGCCAAAAAGGCTGTTAGAGCGGAAAACGGGGCTCGAACCCGCCACCTACAGCTTGGAAGGCTGTCGCTCTACCAAATGAGCTACTTCCGCTTGGGGAGTGGGAGGGGGAGGATTCGAACCTCCGAAGGCTGCGCCAACAGATTTACAGTCTGCCCCATTTGACCGCTCTGGTACCCTCCCAATTGAGCCGATAGACGGACTCGAACCGCCGACCGGCTGATTACAAATCAGCTGCTCTACCAACTGAGCTACATCGGCTTGAGATTTTATAGTTTCAAATAACGTTCCCGTTTTATCTCAAACGGGCTGCAAAAATAGATTTTTTTTTGATTATACGGAATGGTCTTGATTATTTTTTTTCAAGGATTTATTTATTATGTTGATTTTAAGTTTCTTATTTTTTTAAACAACGAGTAATTTCTCTTTTTCCTATCGGTCCGGGGAGGGCTAAAACCTCAAATCCAACCCCTTTTAAGCTTCTTTTAACAGCTCCTTTTGAACAATAAGTGACTAAAACTGAATTTTGGGCCATGCTATGGTAGATTTTTTCGAATATCTTTTCACTCCATAACTCCGGTTGAACTGCCGGTCCGAATGCATCAAAATATACTAAATCATATTCATCACTTTCTAAATGTATCTCTTCAATTTTAGAAACAGATACTTTTAATTTGAAATTTGCATTAATATTCATCCATTTTTCCTCATCAAACTGCATAATTTTAGAATAAATATTTTTTAATTCATTATCAATAAACAAATTGTAATTCAGTTGCTTGTACTCTTCTTCTTTTAAGGGATATGCTTCAATTGCATGATATTCTATTTTGCGGGCTCCTATATTTTGCAATGTCAAAAGAGCATTCAGCCCTGTTCCGAATCCTACTTCCAATATCTTCAGAGCTTCTCTTTCTACAAGGAAATTTAATCCTGCATTGATATAAATATGAATTGATTCGTTTATGGCACCATGAATTGAGTGGAATTGCTCGTCAAATTCGGTGAGTTTCAGAGTCGTAGAACCATCTTCGGTTATTTCAATAACCCTTTTTTCAATGGGATTGAGTTCCCTATTCTTATTAACGTACATCTTTCATCGACAAAGTAATACGCTTTCTGGCGACTTCCACATTCAATATTTTAACCATTACTTTCTGATTCAGTTTTACCACTTCATTAGGGTTGGAAATAAATCTATCAGTAAGATTGCTTATATGAACCAATCCGTCCTGATGGACTCCAATATCGACAAAGCAACCAAAGTTGGTTATATTGGTAATTATTCCGGGAACCACCATGCCCGGTTTCAGGTCGTTGATAGAGTTGATGGTCTTATCAAATTCAAAAACATCAAAATGTTCACGGGGATCACGTCCGGGCTTTGCCAACTCGTGCATAATGTCCTTCAGGGTAGGCATTCCTACTTTGTCAGTTATATATTCTTTCAAATCAATACCATTTCTCAATATGTCATTTTTCATCAAATCCTTAATTGTAGATTTGCATCTCTTGGCCATCAGGTCAACAATATGATAACTTTCAGGGTGAACGGCACTGGCATCCAGTGGATTTTCAGCCCCGTGAATTCTTAGAAATCCGGCAGCCTGTTCAAATGCCTTATCTCCGAAACGAGGCACAGCTCTTAGTGCATCACGGTGTTTAAACGGACCATTGGCATTTCGGTATTCGACAATATTTTTTGCAAGAGAAGGACCCACCCCGGACACGTATGATAAAAGCTCTTTGCTGGCAGTATTGACTTCGACTCCCACTTGATTTACACAACTGATGACCGTTTCTTCGAGACTTTTTTGGAGCTGTGATTGGTTTACATCGTGTTGATATTGCCCCACCCCGATTGATTTAGGATCAATTTTAACCAATTCTGCCAACGGATCCATAAGTCGCCGACCTATAGAAACAGAACCTCTTACCGTAACATCATAGTCGGGAAATTCTTCGCGGGCGACAGATGAAGCTGAATATACCGAAGCACCGCTTTCATTAACAATGATTGCTTTTATTTCACGTTCAAAAGGTATTTTTCTGACAAAAAACTCCGTTTCCCTTCCTGCAGTTCCGTTACCTATAGCAATGGCTTCTACTTTGTACTGCAAAACCAGTCTTTTAAGTTTGTCGGCAGCCAGTTTATACTCCGATTGAGGGGGATGAGGATAAATAGTTTCGTTATGTAAAAGTTTCCCCTGAGGATCCAGAATCACTACTTTGCACCCTGTCCGAAAACCCGGGTCAATTGCCAGGACCGTTTGCTGTCCGAGCGGAGGAGACATGAGCAATTGTCTCAAATTGATTGCAAAGACATTAATAGCTTCTTTATCTGATTTTTCCTTGTACATTTTGCGCATTTCAGTCTCCATCTGAGGCTGAAGAAGTCTTTTGTATGAATCGGTTACAGCAATCCAAACCTGATCTGCACATTCATTATCTGCATTCAAAATCAGCCTTTCAAGAATATCCAATGCTTTTTCCTCATCCGGTGAGATTGACAGACGTAAGAAACCTTCAGATTCTCCTCTGAACATTGCCAAAATCCTGTGAGACGGTGCTTTTAAAATCGGTTCCGAAGAGTTAAAGAAGATTTCAAATTTTTCTCCCTCCTCTTCTTTCCCCTTAATCACTTTTGAAGATATAAAGGCATCTTTGATGTACAGATTCCGCATTCTTTCCCGAACCCGCTTGTCTTCGCATACCCATTCAGCAATAATATCTCTGGCACCCGATAAGGCGTCCTCAAGCGTAGAAACCCCTTTTTCTTCATCAATATACTGACTTGCAATATTTTCCAAGTCAACCTTCCGCTGATCATAAATAACAAAAGCCAAAGGTTCAAGCCCTTTTTCAACTGCAAGAGTAGCTCTGGTTTTTCTTTTGGGTTTATAAGGAAGATAAAGATCTTCCAATTCACTCATTGTCAAAGCATTATTAATCTGTTCTTTTAACTCAGGTGTTAATTTTCCCTGTTCTTCAATTGAATCAAGAATGGAAGCACGCCGTTTATCCAATTCTATCCATTTTTCATGCAGCTCTTTGATATTGCTAATTTGTACTTCATCAAGACTGTCAGTAGCTTCTTTTCTGTATCTGGAAATAAAAGGTATGGTTGCACCGGAAACAAGTAAATCGAGTGTGTTTTGCACCTGTTTTTCCCGTAGTCCGAGTTCTTTGGCGATAACAGATGCATAATTTCTGATTATCATATTAAAAAGGTTAGGTAATTTGAATTGCAAATATATAGAAAAAAATAGTATTTTTGCCGTCCGATTTTAATCAAAAAAAAGATTGATTTTCAAATCATTAAAAGCAAATAGGGGTGTAATAAAATGATAGATTTTCTCAATAAAAAGATTTTTTCTTTTTCAAAGTTGCTTTTATTCTTTCTCTGTTTTTGGGTCTCAAACAATTCTTTTTCACAAAACAGTTCAGGTTGTTTGTCTAACAATCAACTGGTTACTATTAGCCAAGGGACTATATCAGAAATCAGTTCTCTTCTTAGTAAAGAAAAATGGCTTCTTATTTCTAATGAAAGTAATGTTCCCTTAGTTATCGGTCAGGATTCCATAGATTTTAATTTGGCTATTTGGCAGTATTCAATGGGCTATGAGGAGACTTTCGTTTATCTTTATTATCATAATAAAATATCAAATTATATTGAATATAAAACTAATGAGTCTTGTTATAATAATTTAATGGACTATTGTAAATCAAATTATGGTACTGATTCACAAAAATTTTCTGAAAATAATATTGTTCATATTAATTTTTTGAAATCTAATCGTTTAAATATCATTTTTTCTAATACCAACGATAATTATCCTCGCTATTCTGTTTATTATTGTAATAAAAATCAAATAGATAGTTTAATAAATGTCAAAAAATCTATTCGACTTAAGGCAGAGGAAGAAGCTAAAGAAAGATTGGCAAATGTAGTTCGGGGAATTGCAATATCAGATTCTCTCCATAAGCTTGATATGTTGGACGAGGCCTTATCATCTCTTGAGAGCATTTATGGAATAATGCCTTCATTTGACAAGCAGATTGAAATAAAAATGGATTATTTAAAATCAGAAATAATTTTAAAAGAAATTTCTCTGTTAACTTCAGAAGGAGAACAACTTTTTGCAAAAAGAGATCTAGTTGTGGCAAAGAATAAATTTAAGAAAATTCTTTTATTAGATTCTAAAAACGAAACTGCAAAAAAAAGAATCTCTCAAATAGACAAAATGCTAGATGTTCTTTCTTCTCGTTCTTTGATGATGTATGATTATAAAATACTTAATCCGGATGCCTATCAGAATATTCAAAGAAAATTGTGTGATGAATTGAATTATAATGTATCACAATTTCCAAAAGGACAACTCAATTTCAATTTTAATATTCTTTTTGATACTGCCGGAAACAATCTCTCTTTTTATGAGATATTGAATTCAAGTATCAGTGAATTCAATGTTGTTCTCAGCTCGCTTGTCCAAAACTCTTTACTAGAACCTACTCAAAAAGAGGGAATTCTAGTCAGTTCTAAATCATTTATTCCTATTAATCTAAATTGGGATACAAGAGAAGTAGAAATAAAAAAGAAAATCTCCAAGTTAATCATTAATCCCAAGAATGGATTCGGGATGAGGGAGGATTTAGTTTCTGAATATTTGGCTGATAGTGCCATGCCTCGGGGACGTTATTATTTTGATGTTAAAAACAAAACTCTTAATTCGGAAACGCAGTTTTCTGATATTAAACTTAAGAAATATAAGACTACCGGCCCAGAAGCTGCTTTGTATTCCATGCTGATGCCCGGTGCCGGAACCCTAGCTGCAACTCAGGGTAGAAAAGGGTATGCAGCCCTGTCCACCTTTTTGATTTTTGGTGCAGGAAGCCTGGTCTGTTGGTATTACAGCGATAAATTGTCTGATAATCCCACGACGACAGATAAAGCAAAATGGCTTAAATACGGAAGTTACGCCTGTGTCGGAGTTGCCGGTGTCATCTATATTTCTGATGTGATTAATGCCTTTGCAAAAGGGATTAAAAATATGAAGAATTCCAAAGCTTTGAGAAAATCTCTTAAAGAGGGAGCTATGGAGGTTTCTAAAGAAAATATTACCTTAGACTTATAGTGCTGAATATAATTACTAATTTTGTCAATAAAAATTATTTTATGAATCCACGAGTTCGTTTTGCCCCAAGTCCAACAGGCCCCCTCCATATTGGTGGAGTGAGGACTGCTCTTTATAACTATCTCTTTGCCAAACAAACCGGCGGTACTTTTCTACTCCGCATTGAAGATACTGACCAAACCCGATTTGTTGAAGGTGCTGAAGAATATATTATTGAAGCTTTTCAATGGTTGGGAATAAAATTTGACGAAGGTGTTCATATCGGTGGAAAATATGGGCCCTATAAACAATCTGAAAGAAAAGAAATTTACAAGCAATATGCCGACCAACTGATCCAAAGTGGTTGGGCTTACTATGCTTTTGATACTCCTGAGCAATTAGAGATTCAGAGAAAAATCTTTGAATCTCAAAAACAAACTTTTCAATATGATGTACAAAGCCGGGGAAAATTAGCCAACTCGCTGACCATGCCGGAAGATACTGTTAAAGAAATGCTTACTAACGGAACTCCTTATGTTGTAAGATTCAAATTTCCGGAAAATGAAGAGATATTGATAAATGACCTTATCAGAGGAGAAGTGAAAATCAATAGCAGTACCCTGGATGACAAGGTGCTTTTTAAATCCGACGGGATGCCTACTTATCATTTGGCTAATATTGTGGACGATCATTTAATGGAGATTACCCATGTTATCAGGGGTGAGGAGTGGCTACCCTCTGCTCCACTCCATGTGATGCTTTATAAAGCTTTCGGATGGACTGCTCCCCAATTTGCCCATCTCCCCCTCTTATTAAAACCGGACGGAAATGGTAAACTCAGCAAGCGTGACGGGGACCGTCTCGGGTTTCCTGTTTTTCCATTGCAATGGACCGACCCTAAAACCAATGAGGTTTCTTCAGGTTACAGAGAATCAGGCTATCTTCCAGAAGCAGTGATTAATATGCTGGCCCTTCTGGGCTGGAATCCCGGTACTGAACAGGAAATGATGACCATGGATGAACTGGTTGCTCTTTTTTCGCTTGATAAAATCAGCAAATCGGGAGCTAAGTTTAATCTTGAAAAAGCTAAATGGTTTAATCACCAATATATTCAGTTGAAAAACAATGATGAATTGGCACGGATTTTTTCATACGAGCTTACTAAACATAATATTTCTTTACCTTATAATAAAGTGCTGAAAGTAGTGGAGATGGTGAAAGAAAGAGTTCATTTCACTAACGAATTCTGGAGCCAAAGTGACTATTTCTTCCAAGCTCCCACAGAATATGATTCTCAGGTAATCAAAAAAAGATGGAAAGAAGATACTCCAACCCATTTGAAAGCTATTGCCGATATTATTAAATCTATTGAACCATTTGACAAAATGGTAGCCCATGACCTTGTAATGAGTTATATTCAGACGAATGAATTGAATACGGGACAAATCATGAACTCTTTCCGCCTCACGCTTGTGGGTGCTGCAAAAGGTCCGGATCTATTTGAAATTATTGATTTTTTGGGTGTTGAAGAAGTGATTGCCAGAATTTATAAAGCAATAGAGATTATTAAATAAAATTCTGTCAACATTAATTTTTAATTCGGTTTTTCTTTTCCGGTTATGGTTTTGAAAAAAACATAACTACGAATATTATAAAAATATAATATTAACCTGAGTTCGATTAATATATTTTAATTCCAGCAAAAAAAAAAAATAATAAAATAGACGGCTATTCAAAGTGAAGAAAAAAGAGAAACAGGAAAAATGATTAATGTACTAAAATAACACCAA